>NZ_JBEOWJ010000012.1:0-249666 GCF_040295965.1 Streptosporangium sp. NPDC002544
CTCGATCGCGCACTGGGGCCGTACCGCGCTGGCCGACGGCAGCGGCGAGGACGCCACCGGCAGCAGGCTCACCGCGGCGGGGGTGGAGACGGTCCGGGAGATGGAACGGCTCGGCATGATCTTCGACATCTCCCACCTGGGCGCCTCGGGGGTGGGGCACGTGCTGGAGCTGGCGAGGAGGCCGGTGATGGCGACCCACTCCTCGGCCCGCGCGCTGCGCGACCACCACCGCAACCTGACCGACGACCAGATCCGCGGCGTCGCCGCCACCGGCGGCGTGGTCTGCGTCAGCTTCGTGCCGAGCTTCCTTGCCGCGGACCCCGCGGAGTTCACCGTGGACCGTCTGGTGGACCACATCGAGCACATCGCACAGGTCGGTGGCATCGACCACGTCGGCCTCGGCCCGGACTTCATCCGCGAGGTCATGCACGACGTCACACCTCCGTGCTGCGAGGATCTCGGATACGGCGAGATCGACCCCCTGGCCGTCCTGCCCGGGCTGGCCGGCCCGAGCGGCCTGCCCCTGGTCACCGACGCCCTGCTCAAGCGCGGCTTCGCCGACGAGGAGATCGTGAAGATCCTCGGCGGCAACGTCCTGCGGCTGTTCCGCGCGGAGCTGGGGCGACCACGGTGAACCTGGACGTCATGCTTGAGGACCTGGAGGAACTCGTCGCGTGCGAGTCGTTCTCCGCCGACCACGAGGCGGTGGCCCGTAGCGCCAAGGTGGTCGCCGACCAGGGGTTCAGGAGGCTCGGCGCACGCCCCGAGACGATCGTGATCGACGGGGTCACCCATCTGCGGTGGACCTTCGGCACGCCCCGGGTCCTGCTGGTCGGCCACCACGACACGGTCTGGCCGCTCGGGACACTGGCCGAGCGCCCCTGGTCGGTGGCCGGCGGGATCGCCCGGGGACCGGGGGTGTTCGACATGAAGGCCGGACTGGTGCAGGCGTTCCACGCGCTGGCCGCGCTGCCGTCGCCGGATGGGGTGTGCGTGCTGGTCACCGGCGACGAGGAGGTCGGTTCACCGTCCTCACGCGCGCTGATCGAGGAGTCGGCACGCGGCCGCGCGGCCGCGTTCGTGCTGGAGGCGAGCGCCGACGGCGGAGCGCTCAAGACGGCGCGCAAGGGTACGTCGGTCTACGAGCTCGTGGTGCGCGGAACGGCCGCACACGCCGGTCTTGAGCCCGAGAAGGGGGTCAACGCGGGGATCGAGCTGGCCCACCAGATCCTCGCCGTCACCGGGATCGCCGATCGGGTGAACGGTGGTCCTTCTGCCATGACGACGGCGGAGACGTCACCCGCCGCGACGCGCGGGCTGCCCCTCCTTCCGGGTCGGCGGCCGGGCTCCGCGGCACCGGGGACGCCGTTCGGCGCGGCGGCACCCGGCGACCCCGCGGGCCTGGGCCCGACCACCGTCACGCCCACGGTGCTGTCGGCGGGGACCACGGTCAACACCGTGCCCGCGCTGGCCCGCGTGTCGGTGGACGTGCGGGTGCCCACCCTCGCCGCGCAGGAGCGGGTGGACGAGCTGATGAGGGCACTGTCCCCCCGGCTCGCCGGAACCCGGCTGGAGGTGATCGGCGGCCCGAACCGTCCTCCCCTGGAGGAGGCCTCATCGGCCGGGCTGTTCGCCGTCGCCCGGCGGATCGCCGCCGGCCTCGGACTCGCCCCGCTCTCCGGTGTCGGAGTGGGCGGGGCCTCCGACGGCAACTACACCGCCGGAGCCGGCTGCCCCACCCTCGACGGGCTGGGCGCGGTGGGCGGCGGCGCCCACGCCGACAGTGAGCATGTGGTCGTGGCCGAGATGCCCGGCCGTACGGCGCTGCTGACCGGCCTGGTCCGGGCGATGCTCGGGTGAACGGCGTGGTGCTGCGCGAACTCCGCTCCATCGAGGAACTGGAGGAGGTCTTCCGGCTGTTCGACGGCATCTGGCACCCCGATCCCGGCAGCGAGCCCATCACCGTCGAGCTCATGCGGGCGCTGTCACACGCGGGCAACTACGTGACCGGCGCCTACCAGGGCGACCGCCTGGTGGGCGCCTCGGTCGGCTTCCTCGCGGCCCCGGCCGGGCAGGTGCTGCACTCGCACATCACCGGCGCCGCCATCGGGCGCGGGATCGGATTCGCGCTCAAGCTGCACCAGCGCGCCTGGGCACTCGACCGGGGCCTGGATCGCATCACCTGGACCTACGACCCGCTGATACGCCGCAACGCCCACTTCAACCTGGTCAAACTCGGCGCCCGCCCCGAGAAGTACCTGCCGTCCTTCTACGGCGTCATGGAGGACGCGATCAACACCGGCGACGAGTCCGACCGGATGCTCGCCGTCTGGCGGCTGACCGAGCCGCGGGTACTGGCCGCCGTACGAGGCGAGCCGCACCGGCCGAAGATCCCGTCGGACGCGGTGACCGCCCTGGCCGAGCGCGACGGCCGCCCGGTCGCCGGACGGACCGACGCCCGGACGCTGCTGGTCGCGGTCCCGCCCGACATCGAGGCACTGCGCCGCACCGACCCCGGCGCGGCCAAGGCATGGCGCCACGCCGTACGCGACGTGCTGGGCACGCTGATGGGGGAAGGTGCCCGGGTGACCGGGTTCACCGGCGAGGGCCACTACCTCGTGGAACGGACCGTCTGACCGCCCTGACCGGCAAGGCCTGCGGCGGGAGACCACCGGGAGCCGGTCGGCGGGGCACTCAGAGAAGGACGCGGCGCGAGCCGCGCGACATCCTGTAACGGGGTCGCCTGACCGGCGACGCTATCGGAGGGAGACGCGGCGGAGGCCGCACACCATCATGAAGATCACTGGAATCGAACTGCGGCGGATCAGGATGCCGCTGGTCGCCCCCTTCCGCACCTCGTTCGGCACCGAGACCGAACGCGACGTACTGCTCCTGCGCGTCGTCACCCCCGACGCCGAGGGCTGGGGCGAATGCGTCGCCATGTCCCAGCCGCTCTACTCCCCCGAATACGTCGACGGCGCCGCCGAGGTCCTGCGCCGCTTCCTCATCCCCGCCCTGCCCGCCCACGCCGACGCCCACACCGCCGGCCGCGCCCTGCGGCCTTTCAAAGGGCACCGCATGGCCAAGGCCGCCCTGGAAACCGCCGTCCTGGACGCTCAGCTCCGCACCGGCGGCCAGTCCCTGGCCTCCTTTCTCGGCGCGGACACCGACCGCGTGCCCTGCGGAGTGTCGGTCGGCATCATGGACTCCATCCCCCAGCTCCTCGACGCCGTCACCGGCTACCTCGACGAGGGCTACGCCCGGATCAAACTGAAGATCGAACCCGGCTGGGACCTCGCCCCCGTCCGCGCCGTCCGCGAACGCTTCGGCGACGATCTCCTGCTACAGGTCGACGCCAACGCCGCCTATACCCTCGCCGACAGCACCCACCTGGCCAAACTCGACGACTTCGGCCTGCTGCTCATCGAACAACCCCTCGCCAACGACGACATGGTCCAGCACGCCCGGCTCGCCACCCGGCTGACCACCCCCATCTGCCTGGACGAATCCATCGAATCAGCCGAACACGCCGCCGCCGCCATCACCCTGGGCGCCTGCTCGATCATCAACGTCAAACCCGGCCGGATCGGCGGCTACCTCGAAGCCCGGCGCATCCACGACCTGGCCCGCGCCCACGGCGTCGCCCTGTGGTGCGGCGGCATGCTGGAGACCGGCATCGGCCGCGCCGCCAACCTGGCCCTGGCCGCCCTGCCCGGCTTCACCCTGCCCGGTGACACCTCCGCCTCCCGCCGTTACTACGCCACCGACGTCACGCCGCCCTTCGAGCTGAACGACGGCCACATCGGCGTGCCCACCGGCCCCGGCATCGGCGTCGACCCCGTCCACGACATCCTGGACGAGGTCACCGTCTCCACCGAATGGATCACCATCTAGCGGGCGTTTCCCGCCTCAGCGGGAAGAGGAGCCGGTCGTGGCGCACGCCGCGGCCGGTCTTCCGCTTCCCCCCGTTCCGGACGGGAGAGAAGCGGGAGACCGGCCGTCTCTCAGCTGCGCCTGAGGCGGGGCACCGCCTCAAGCAGGGAGCGGGTGTAGTCGTCCTGGGGCGACCCCACCACGTCTTCGGTCGCCCCCAGCTCGACCAGCCTGCCCCGGTGCATCACCGCGACGACATCGGAGACGTACCGGACCACGGCGAGGTTGTGCGAGATGAACAGCATCGACAGCCCGAGTTCCGCGCGCAGCGAGCGGACCAGGTTGAGCACCGAGCCCTGGACGGAGACGTCCAGGGCGGAGGTGATCTCGTCGGCGACCAGCAGCTCGGGGCGCGCGCCCAGCGCCCGGGCGACCGCCACCCGCTGGCGCTGACCACCGGACAGCTCACGCGGATAGCGCCCCGCCAGCGAGACGGGCAGCGACACCAGCGACAGTAACCGCTCCACCTCCGCCTGGCGGGCGGCGCGGGGCACGCGGAGCCCCTCGGCCACCGACGCGCCCACGGTCATCCGCGGGTCGAGCGAGGCGTAGGGATCCTGAAAGATCATTTGGATCCGCCGCGGATCACCGCCGACGATCTCACCGGTATACGGCACCAGCCCGGTCACCGCCCTGGCCAGCGTGGACTTACCCGACCCGGACTCCCCCACCAGACCGACGATCGCCCCGGCCGGGATCTCCAGCGTGACGTCGTCGACGGCGGTGAACGCGCCGAACCGCACCGTCAGGTTCTTAATGATCATGAAGCCTCCCAGCAGGCGACCTGATGCGCCTTGCCGTACGGGATCAGGGGCGGACGCTCGGCGCAGCGGTCGGTCGCCAGCTCGCAGCGGGCCGCGAAGGCGCACCCCCCGCCGACCTCGGCGGGTGAGGGTTGATGGCCGGGGATGCTGGCCAGCGGCAGGGACCTGTCGGTGTCCATGTCGGGCAGCGAGGCGACCAGCGCGCGGGTGTAGGGGTGCGCGGCGCCGGAGACCAGCTTCTCGACCGGCAGTTCCTCGACCACCCGGCCCGCGTACATCACCACGACCCGGTGGCACAGCTCGCCGACCACGGCGATGTCATGGGAGATGAACAGGGTCGCCGCGCCGGCCTCGCCGGTCACCTCGCGCAGCAGGCGCAGGATCTGCCGCTGCACGGTCACGTCGAGGGCGGTGGTCGGCTCGTCGGCGATGATCAGTCTCGGCGTGCCCATCAGGCCCATCGCGATCACCGCGCGTTGCCGCATGCCGCCGGACAGCTCGTGCGGGTGCTGCCGGGCCCGCCTGCCCGGCTCGGGGATGTGCACGTGCCCGAGCCGGTCCACGGCCCTGGTCCTGGCCTCGGCACGGCTCGCGCCCTGGTGCACGGTCGCCACCTCCGCGAGCTGCCCGCCGACCCGGAGCGCCGGGTTGAGCGAGGCCATCGGGTCCTGGAAGACCATCGCCAGCGACGTGCCGAGCAGCTTGCGGCGCTCCTGTTCCGGCAGCTCGCCGAGGTCGGCGCCACACAGCCGCAGCCGCGCCGCGCTCACCTCGCCCGGGTAGGGCACCAGCCCGCCGATCGCCGACGCGGTCAGGCTCTTGCCGCTGCCCGACTCCCCCACCAGGCCGACGATCTCGCCGGGCGCGACGGTCAGCGACAGTCCGCGCACCGGCGTCACGCCGCCGGGGAAGGTGACGGTGAGGTCGCGCATCTCCAGTATCGCCTCCGGGTCGGGCTCGCCGAGCTCTCCGGACGCGGGGGCGGCCTGCGGACGGGTCTTCCCCGCCGGTACGGCGGTGCGTGCCGCGGCACGTGCCAGGACGTCCCCCAGCAGGTTGAACCCGATGCCCGCGAGCGCCACCGCGACGGCGGGGCCGAGGGCCACGGCCGGGGTGGAGTAGATGCGGCCGAAGCCGTCGAACAGCAGCCGTCCCCAGTCGAACGACGGCGGCTGCACGCCCAGGCCGAGAAAGGACATCCCGGCGAGGCCGAGCAGCGCGCCGCCCAACGCCTGAGTGAGGTTGAGGATCAGCGGCTCGGCGATGTTGGGCAGGACGTGCCGCGCCATGATCCGCCGCCGGGGAACCCCGAGCATGCGGGCGACCGACACGTAGTCGGCCCCGGCGACCGAGGCGGCGAGCGTCTGGGTGAGCCGGGCGAAGCCGGGCGCGATGGCGGCGCCGATGCCCAGCACGGCACCTCGCGCACCGAGCCCCGCGATCACCGCGGTGAACATGGCCAGCAGCAGTCCGGGGAAGGCGACCAGCGCGTTCACCGTGCCGTTGACCAGGCGCGCGGCCCGGCGGGGCAGTACCGAGGGGAGCGCGCCGAGCACGGTCCCGCCGATCGCGCCGATGAGCGTGGCCAGCAACGCGAGGGCCAGTGAGAGCCGGCCGGCGACCAGCACCCGGGCGAGGATGTCACGGCCCAGGTTGTCGGTGCCGAGCGGATGCGCGGCCGAGACTCCCTGGAGGATGGCCGTGGAGTCGATGCGCTCGGCCTCGGCGCCCCAGATCGGCGGCCCGGCGATCGCCAGAACCACCATGAGCGCGACCAGCGTGGTCCCGGCGAGCCCGGCGGGGGTCCGCAGCAGGTGCCGCATCAGCTCTCCTTCAGGGCGGACGTGGGGTCGAGCACGCCGAGCAGCAGGTCGACGAGGAGGTTCACGGTGAGCACGATCGCCCCGTAGACGAGGATCACACCCTGGGCGACCGGATAGTCCTTCTGCGTGATCGACTCCACGATCCGCAGGCCGAGGCCCGGCCACGCGAAGACGTACTCGACCAGCACGCTTCCGGCGATCAGGCCGGTGAGCAGCAGCCCGCCCACGGTGAGGGTCGCGGTGAGCGTGTTGGGCAGGACGTGCCGTACATACAGCCGGGCGGCGGGCAGCCGCTTGGCACGTGCCAGCCGCACGTAGTCGGCGCCCAGCTCGCGCAGCGTCTCTACCCGGGAGATGCGCGCGATCATCGCCGTCGGCGCGATGGCCAGGGCGAGGACCGGCAGCACGTAGGATTCCGGCCCGCCCTTGCCCGCGGGCGGGAACCAGCCGAGACCGATCGCGAACACGGTCACCAGGGCGATCGAGTAGAGGAACTCGGGCACCGCGACGGCCGCGCCGGTCGCCGAGGTGAAGGTCGCCTCGGTGCCCCGGTGGCGGCCGTTCTCGGTGCGGATCCCCGCCCACATGCCGAGCGGCACCGCGACGAGCAGTGCCACGACGGTCGCGAGCAGAGCGAGGACGAGCGTGTTGGGGAGCCGGGCGGCGATGACCTCACCGACCGGTTCCCCGCTGAGGAACGACATGCCGAACTCCCCGCCCAGCACGTTGCGGACATAGGACACCAGCTGGGACAGGACCGGCTGGTCCAGCCCGAGCGCCGCCCGTCTGGCGGCGATCAGCTCGACCGGCGCGGCGGGGCCGAGCGAGGCGCGCACCGGGTCGCCCGGGATCAGGTGGATCATCGCGAACGACGCGACGAGCAGCACGGCCAGCGAGATCGCGAACCGGGCGAGGTGCCGCAGCACGAACGCGCCGCGCACCCGGCCGGAAAGCCCCCGACCCGAAAGCCCCCGGTCGGCGAGCAGGCGCCCGCCGGCCGGGGGGAGAGAGGTCCCGGCCACTCAGCCCGCCTCGGTCATCCGGATGGAGGTCGGGGAGAACAGGCCCGCCAGCATGTCGAACTTCGCGTTCTTGGCGGCGATCAGCACTGTGTTCTCCACGACCGGCACCAGGTCGGCGTTGTCGAACAGCGCGGACTCCGACTCCAGCCAGAGCTTGCAGCCCTCCTCGGCGGGCTTGAGCTGGGCCTCGGCCACCAGCTCCTGGTAGCGGGCGTTGTTCAGATGGGAGAAGTTGGCACCCTCCGGCGCCGACGGGCCGGACAGGAAGCCGACGAGCTGGGTGGGAAGCGTGACGCCGATCGGCAGCCAGACGACATCCCAGTCCTGGGTGGTGTTGAGCGACTCCGACAACTTGGTGTCGATGACGCCGTTCAGTTTGACGTCGACGCCCGCCTTCTTCCACCCGGCGGCGAGGTATTCGGCCGCCGCCTGCACGCCCGCGCCTCTGGTGGTGGCGTAGAGCAGGCGCAGCTCCAGCTTCCGGTCGTCCTTGGCGCGGATGCCGTCGGCGCCGACCTTCCAGCCGGCGGCGTCCAGCGCGGTGCCCGCGGCCGCCGCGTCGAACGCCGGGACGTGGCCGGTGACCGTGTCGCCCTGGCACGGCCGCGGTTCCAGCACCAGCCCGGTGGCCGGGCGGCCGGTGCCGCTGGAGGCGATCCCGGCGAGCTCCTTGAGGTTGATCGCCTGGGTGAGCGCCTTGCGCACCACCGGGTCCTTGGCGGGCCGGTCGTCGCCCTGGTGGTAGAAGAACTGCCCGTTGCCCATGGGCGGGATGCTCTTGCCCACTCCCGGGCTGGCCTCCAGGCGGGCGCGGTCGGCGCCGTAGATGATCGCACCGTTGAGGTCACCGGAGATCAGCAGGTTGGCGGCGGTCTGCTCGTTCGGCACGACCTTCAGCACGACCTTGGCGGGCAGGCCCGGCTCCTTGGTGGTGGCGCCGTTCGGCCCCCAGGCGTAGTCCTTGCGGATCTGGAAGGTGTAGTGGTCGCCGGGCACCACCTCGGTGAGCGTGTAGGGCCCGGAGCCGGAGGTGCCACGGGCCAGCACCGAGCGGTCCTCGACCCCCTTGCCGCAGACGATGAACACTATCGGCGTGCTCTGCAGGATGAAGCTGAAGGGCTTCGGGGTGGAGAGCGTCACCGTCCCCGCCGCGCCGTCCGCCTCGGCCTTCATCCCGGTGGGCACCAGCACACCGTAGATCGGCGACTTGGTGGCCGGGTCGGCGATGTGGTTGATGTTGGCGGCCACGTCGGCGGGGGTGAGCTTGGAGCCGTCGGAGCAGGTGACGTCCTTGCGGAGGGTGAAGGTCACCGAGTCTGGCTTGACGTCCCATTTCTCGGCCAGACCGGGGATGATCTCACCGTCGGGGCCGACGCGGGTCAGCGTGTCGTAGGCCAGCGACAGCACCGTGTTGGTGACCGAGAGCACGCCCATGGCCGGGTCCAGCACCCCGGGGTCACTGGCGATCGCAAAGTTGAAGGTGCCGCCGTCGGCGGTTCCGGCTGACGGGGAGTCCGCCGTACCGCCACACGCGGCCGCGAACAGGCTGAGGGCGCCGAGCACGGCCGCCGCTCCTGCGTTTCTCATCGGGACTCCAGGGAGGTGGGGGTGATGCCCCACAGTCGCCTTTTCCCGGTGATCCTTCTTCGTCCTCCACCACGAAAAGCCCGTAATTCATCGTGCTACCGTCTGAAAATCCGCATCTGGAGCATCACGGTCAGCCGCGCCTCGGGGTCGGCCAGATCCAGGCCGCTGATCTCGGTGAGCCGCTTCAACCGGTAGCGGAAGGTGTTGGCGTGCACGTGCACCCTGGCCGAGGCGGCGTTGACGTCGCCGAACGCGTCCAGGTAGGCCCGCAGGGTGGCGACCAGCTCGCTGCCGTGTTCGGCGTCGTGGCTCACGAGCCGTTGGTAGGGCCCGGTGGGGACCTGCTCCTCGGCCTCGACCAGGTCCGACAGCTGCAGCAGCAGCGCCTCGAAGTGCACCCCGCTGTAGCCGGCGACCACGCCGGACGCCTCGCGGGTACGCAGCACCCGCAGCACCCGGTCGGCGTCGGCCCGGGACCTCGCCACCTCGGTCAGGTTGCCCGCCAGGCGCCCCACGCCGATGTTGGCCGCGTGCCGGGGACCGACCCGGGCGAGGAAACTCTGGGCGACCCGCACGGCCCGCGCCTCCTCGTCGCCACCGGCGTGCAGTGGCAGTACGGCGTAGGCCACCGAGCCGACCAGCGCGGCGGCGGCCTTGGGATGGATGGCCCCGACATGCAGGGCGAGCGCGTCGCAGAATCGCTGCCTGTCGCTCTCCCGGTGTGCGGCGTCGACGTGGGATCCACCGCTGAGCTGGGCCGCGAGCACGCACAGCCGCCCGCTGGCGACGCCGAGCCGCCCTGCCGCCTCGGCCGCGTCCCTGCCGCCCGCCAGCACGGTGGAGAGCAGGTCGGCGCGGAGTCGCCGCCTGGTGTCCGCCCCGGCCCGCTGCCGGAGCAGCTGCAGCGCGACGATCTTGGCGGCGTCCGCGAGAGCACGCTGCCGCTGGTCGCTCAGCGGCTCCCGTACGGCGGCCCAGATGGAGCCGAGGATCTCGTCGCCGGACCGGACGGCCACCGCCGCCCGGTTGATGCTGTCGTCGTCCAGCTCCATGTAGATCGGCTCACGGCTCTGGTAGAGCCGGCGGAAGAACCCGCGCTCCTCCAGCATCCGCCGGTACCGTTCCGGTACCTGGCGGCCGAGCACGGTCTCCACCCTGCCGGGATCGGCCTCGTCCTGCCGCCCGGAGTACGCCAGCACCCGCGATGACCGGTCCTCAATGGTGACCGGTGCGTCCAGGAGCGCGCACACGGCGTTGGCCAGCGAGAACAGGTCGTCCTGCGGGGCCTCCCCCGGTTCGGCGAGGTCGCCCTCGGCCAGCAGGGAGCGGAGCAGCGCGGCCACCTGCGCCCACGAGGCGGCCCGAGTGAGGCCCAGCACCGCCACCCCGGTCTGGCGGACCTTCGCGCGGACGAGCTCGTCGACGTCCACCGGTTGCTTGACGACCACACCCGCCGCCGGGCCCGCCGCGTCGAGCAGGGCGCAGATCTGCTCGGCGCGGTCGACCCCGACGGCGAGCAGGATGCTCCCCTCCGGGAGCAGCAGCTCGTCGAGGGGGTCGTAGATGTGCACGCCAGTGACCTCGGCGTCGAGCTCCCCGGGGGAGGCCGCCACGTCCAGCACGCTACTGCCCAGATCCTCCAGGATCCGCTGCAGGCTTGCCCGTGGCCGATCGGTCATCCGCTCACGATAACGGACATAGAGTGACATTATTCTCTTAGGTGATCAATGGCCATGCGAGCGGCACGGCCGATCACCGCGTCGGCCTTGGGCAACCGGAGACCGAGCGAGCCGGTCCGCAGGAAGACCGCGACGGCGTAGCGCCTCCCATCCGGATATTCCGCGACACCTGCCTCGTTGCGGATGCCCCAGAGCGTGCCGGTCTTGCCGGAGAGCTTCACCTCGTCGCCGAACCCGGAGGAGAGCCGATGCGGCCAGATCTGGTTGCCCATGATCCTCCGCACCTCCGCGCAGGCCTTCGGAGGTCCGGCCTCGTCCCGCCAGATCCTGCTCAGCAGGGTCGTGGTCTCGCGGGGCGTGCCCGAGGTGGTCCGTTCCGGGTCAAGTACCGACAGCGCCCGGATCCGGTCCTCGCTCACCCCGGCGAGCTGCTCCTCATCGGAGACACCGAGTTCACCTGAGAGGCCCAGCTCGGCCACGACGCTCCCGAGCAACTCGGCGCAGCCGCCGATCAGACGGGTGCGCTCCAGGCCGAGCTCGCGCAGCGTGGCGTGCAGGTTGCCGAGCCCGACCCGGCGCAGCAGCACGTCGGTGGCCGCGTTGTCACTCATGGTCATCATGAAGTGGGCCAGGTCGCGCAGGGTGAGCGAGATGTCGTCGGCGCAGCCGGAGGTGCCGATGCCGCCGTCCTTGTCGGCGGCGGTGACGGTCAGCCGCTCGGTGCACTCCAGAGTCCCGGCCGCGGCCTGCCTGGCGTACTCCAGGACGATTGGGATCTTGAACACCGAGGCGAGCACGACCGGCTCGTCGGCGCCGAGGCCGGTCTCGATGTCGCCGTCGACGTCGCGGACGTGGATGAAGCCCTCCACGTCCGCGTCGTCGAACGCCTCACGCAGCGCGTCACGCACGGGGCAGCGCCCGTCCGTTGTGGATGTGGGAGGCGCGGCCGTCCTCGACCACGAAGGTGATCGTCTCGTGCCTGCCGTCCTCCGGCTCCACCGCGATGAAGGAGTGGCCGGAGTGGTGGACGAAGCGGGTGGTGGTGCGCGGGGTGCCCGCGTTCGTCATGAACTCGCCGGGGATCATGGTGATCTCCAGGCCGCCGTCCACCTCGGCCACCTGGTAGGAGATCATCGGCCCCTGGTACCCGCCGGTGTACGGCGTGAGGTCCACGACCTGCGGCGTCCCGGCCGGGACCGGGAAGTCCGGGACCGCGAGCCCGGTGGCCTCGCGGATCACCGGCAGCACCACGTCGACGAGCAGGCCGAGGAAGCCGCCGCCGTTGGCGCTCATCGCGATCGCGAAGTCCGCTCCCGGCACGACCCTCCAGAACGTGCTCTGCCCGATCGTGCCGCCGTCGTGACCGTAGACCTCGCCTCCCCAGTCGAACAGCTCGAAGCCCAGGCCCCAGCGGTCGGCGAGCAGTCCGGAGATCCCGGGCACGTCGACCTGCCTGGTCCGCATGGCCGCGACCGACTCCTCGGACAGCAGCCGGATGCCGTCCTCCGTCAGGCCCCCGGCGGTGAACATCCGGCCGAAGCGGACCAGCTCACGCGGGGCCAGGCACATGGTCGAACCCGCGGGGGCGTTGGAGCGCGGCATGTCCCACCTGTGGTGGACGGCGCCCTCGGGGCCGACGTGACCGGCCGCCGCCCGGAACAGGATCGCCTCCTCGGGCAGGAGCGCCGAGTGCGTGGCACCGAGCGGGTCCAGCAGGCGCTCGCGCATCACCCGCTCCCACGTGGTGCCACGCACCCGCGCGACCAGGGCGCCCAGCACGCAGTACCCGGCGTTGCAGTAGGAGAACAGGGCTCCGGGGTCGTGCACGTGGCCCGCGTCGTGCAGGAAGTCCACATACCTGTCCAGGCAGTCGTCGCCGCGCCCGGTGTCCTCGAACAGGTCGCCGTCGAAGCCGCCGGTGTGGGTGAGCAGGTGCCTGACCGTGATGGCCTTCTCCGCGCCGTCGGCGACGGCGAACTCCGGCAGGTAGTCGCGAACCGGCCGGTCCAGCTCGACCAGCCCTTCGTCCACGAGCTGCATCACCAGGGCGGCGGTCCAGACCTTGGTGGTGGAGCCGACCTGGAAGACGCTGTCGGTCGTGGTCTCCACTCCGGTGTTCCTGTTCACCACGCCAGTGGCGACCTCGACGAGCTCGCCGCCCGCCCACACCGCGAGCGCGGCGCCGGGCACGCCGTGCCGCCGTGCCGCCTCGTCGAAACGCTCCCGCAGGTTCCCAAACATGCCGGCTCCTCAAGCGATCTTGGGCGTGGCACGCACACCCAGGTGGATGTACGGCGAGCCGTCGGCGAGTTCGTAGAACACCGCCGACAGCCACTGCGGCTCTCCTTCCATGCGGCCGACGAAGGTGACGTCGTCCACCGGGACGAGATCGAACTCCATGGGCGGCTGCAGCTCGGCGAGGGCTCCGGTGGCCTCGCCGTACAGCGAGAGCCGGCCGTCGCGGACCGTCAGCGTCATCCGGCTGCCCGCCCGCTCGTACACACCGGCATACCGCTCGACGTCGGTCTCGAACGGCTCGGCCGGCGGTCCCAGCACGGGCGGCACTGCCAGGCCGAGCAGTTCGTCGAAGAGCTCGGTGGCCAGGGCGTGCTGGAACGCGGCGGTGTGGCCGCCGTTGGCCAGCACGCACACCACCGTCTCGGTGTCGGGGACCGCCCAGAGCATGGCCGCCTGACCGATGGTGTTGCCGCCGTGGGAGATGATCCGGCGCCCCTGCCACTCGTCCAGGATCCAGCCCAGCCCCCACTGCTTCCCGAGGGTGTGCGGGTTGGGGATGTCCACCTGCGGCTCCCACATCGCCCGCGGGTCGGCGAGCAGCCCGGTGCCCAGATGGGCGCGGGCGAAGGCCACGACGTCGGCGGGACGTGCGCAGATCAACCCCGCCGGGCCGCAGGAGCGCATCAGGCCCCAGACGGGGGCGGGTGCGCCGTCGACGTGACCCATGGCGGCGCGGAAGCGCAGCACGTCCTCCGGCAGGGTCCAGGTGTGGGTCAGGCCGAGCGGCTCGACGATCTGCTCGCGCAGCGCGGCGTCCCACCCCTTGCCGGTGAGGCGCTCGACGACGCGCCCGGCGATGATGAAACCCGAGTTGCAGTACGACTGGGTGGCGCCGAGGGGGTGGTTCTGCGCGAGGTCCGCGCAGGCCTCGACGTACTTCTCGATGCAGTCGTCACCACGGCCGGTGTCGAGGAACAGGTCCCCGTCGATGCCGGAGGTGTGCGAGAGCAGGTGCCTGATGGTGACGGTCTTGGTCACCTCGGGGTCGGCGACCCGGAACTCCGGCAGGACCTCGGCGACCGGGGTGTCGAGCGTCAGCTCGCCCCGCTCGACGAGGAGCATGATCTGGGTGGCGGTCCAGACCTTGGTGACCGAGCCGATCTGGAAGAGCGAGTCGGTGGTCGTCTCAACCCCGGTCTCCACGTTGAGCACGCCCGCGGCGAACTCGTGCACCTCCCCCTCGTGCAGGAAGGCCAGGCTCGCGCCGGGAACCTGGTACTCGGTGATCAGCTCGGCGAGACGGGCGTGCCAGCGACCGGGATCCACTGCTCCAGCCATTCGACGATCCTTTCGTTGTAGTCCACCCGGTGGGACGGACGGCCGTTGAGGATGAACAGGTGAGAGCCACCCGGGTAGCGAACCAGCCGTACCGGCACGTTCCGCTCGCGCAGCGCGGCGAACCACTGCTCGGCCTGGCCGACGGGGCACCGGTCGTCGTTCTCACCGTGCAGGATCAGGGTGGGCGTGGTCACCTGGGCCACGTGGCTCATCGGGGACTGGGCCGCGATGTCGCCGCGGCACTCGTACGTCTTCAGGAGGTGTCCCGCGTCGGAGGTGCCGGCCATGCTGACCAGGTCGCTGACGCACCCGCCCGGGATGGCGGCCTTGAACCGGCCGGTCTGGGTGGGCAGCCAGCAGGAGATGTAGCCGCCATAGCTGTAGCCGGTCACCGCGAGCCGGTCGGGGTCGGCGACGCCTTCGGCGACCAGTTGGTCGATCGGGCTCAGGAAGTCACCGGTGTCGGCGAGGCCCCAGGCGCCGAGCGCGGCGGTGTAGAACGCCTCGCCGTACCCGTCGCTGCCCCGGGGGTTGAGGGTGAGCACGGTCCAGCCCCGTGCGGCGAGCACCTGGTGGTAGAGGTGCACGCCGTCGAAGACCGGCGCCCAGGTGTTGTGGGGGCCGCCGTGCACGTCCAGCAGGAGCGGTCCGGGCTCGGTGAGCGTCTCATCCCGCAGCACGAAACCCTCGACCGGTGTCCCGTCGGGGGCGGTGAAGGTACGGCTTCGCGGGGTGAACAGCTCGATGCCGGGGAGCGCGTAGGCGGAGAGCCTTGTCGTCTCCGGCGCCGTCACTCCGGGTACGGCCGGGACATCGCCTGACGGGGCGCCCGCCCGGCCCGCGGTGAGGTCCGCGAGATAGACCTCTCCCGCACTGTCCGGCGTCGCGGCGACGTAGGCGATCCTGCCCCCCACGGCACTGACCCCGGACACCACCCGGTCCCCACCGACGATCTTCTCGCCGGGGGCCCGGTAGAGGTGGGTGAAGCCACCGTCACGGGCGCAGAAGATCAGGTCGTCCCCCGCCAGCTGAGGCGTCGCGCCGGGATAGCCCGGCGCGCCGAGCATGACGTTGCGGTCGAGTCCGGTTTTGACCTCCACGAGCCCGTCCGTCCCGAGCTCGAACAGGCGAACGTGCCCGACGGGGTCACCGGCGTATCCGGTGACCAGCAGCCGTCCGCCCAGCCACCAGACCCCCGTGCAGATCACACCGGGGCCGGTGAGCCGCTCGGGTTCGCCGCCGGAGGCGTCCACCGAGTAGACCTCGCTGCTGACGACCAGGTCGCGATCGGGCTCCATGCTCGCGGTGAAGGCGAGCCGCCGGCCGTCCGGTGACCAGGACGGCTCACCCGCGTGGAAGTCGCCCGCGGTAAGCTGCCCGGTCTCACCCGTCGCCACGTCCACCACGAAGAGGTGCGTGGTGAGGCCGCGCAGCAGGCCCGCGCCATCGGCCTTGTACTCCAGGCTGTCGGCCACGACCGGGGCGTTCCGGTCGAGGTCGCCGTGCGGCGCGCCGTACGCGATCCTGGTGCCGTCGGGGGACCAGACCGCCGGGCCCGCGCCCAGTGCCGCGGTGGTGAGGACGCGGGGCTCTCCGCCGTTCATCGGCAGCAGATGAAGCTGTGGTTTTCCCTCCACGGGGCGGAGGAAGGCCAGCGAGCTTCCGTCGGGCGACCAGCGCGGGGAGGAGTCGCGTGGGCCACCCGTCAGACGGCGCGGCTCCGCGCCGGGTGCGGCCAGCCAGAGTTCGGACCGGTTCTCGTCGGATTCCCGATCGGCGGTGGTGACCACGTAGGCCACGGTGCTCCCGCCGGGATGCAGCCGGGGGTCCGCCGGTATCGCGATGTGATACAGGTCGCTGAGGGAGAGGCGAGGCATGTCCGAACGTTAAGCCCACCCAGGCGACGCTTCTTCGGCCTCCACGACGAACCGGCCCCGATCCGTTGTGTCTTTCTCCAATCGCCTCGCGGGAGCGCCTGTTCACGGCCGTCGAGGCGCGCGTCCACCGGGTCCGGAAACGGTTGTGCCGCCGAGCCGTGGCGGCCCGGCGGCACATCCGTCGAGGAGCCCTACTCGCCGGTCTTCTCAGCGAGGGTCACCGTGACGGTCTGGGACTGCCCGTCCCTGACGTAGGCGACGGTCACCTGCTGGCCGGGCTTGAAGCCGCGGACGGCTCCGACCACGGTGGCCGCCTCGTCCACGGGCGTGTCGTTGATCTTGGTGATCAGGTCGCCCTGCCTGATGCCCGCCTTGGCCGCGGGGCTGCCCTCGGTGACCTGGCCGACCAGGGCGCCGCCCGCGTCCCCGGTGGCGTCGGTCACGCTCACCCCCAGGAGGGCGTGGGAGACCTTGCCGCTCTTGATCAGCTGCTCGGCGACGTGGCTGGCGGTGTTGATGGGGATGGCGAAGCCGACACCGATGCTGCCCTCCCCGCCGTTGGTGGCGATGGCGGTGTTGATACCCACCACCTGACCGGCGGCGTTGACCAGCGCGCCGCCCGAGTTGCCGGGGTTGATCGCCGCGTCGGTCTGGATGGCGCCCCCGATGGTGGTGGGGCTCTGGCCGCTCCCCTGCGGCCTGCCCCAGCCGGGCGGGAGCTGCTGCTGTCCCTGGTCTCCGCCGACGGTGAGCGTGCGGTTCAGCGCGCTGACGATCCCGGCGGTGACCGAGCCTGACAGGCCGAGCGGGCTGCCGATGGCGAGCACGGAGTCACCCACCTTGAGCCGGTCGCTGTCGCCGATCGAGGCCTTGGTGAGGCCGGAGACGCCCTCCGCCTTGATGACCGCGAGGTCGGTGGCCGGGTCGGTGCCGATGACCTTCGCGGTGGCGGTCTTGCCGTCGCTGAACTTGACGGTTACCCGGCTGTCCGGGCCCGCCTGGCCGCCGGCCGACACCACGTGGTTGTTGGTCAGGATCAGGCCGTCGGCCGACAGCACCACCCCGGACCCCTCGCCCCCGCCCGCGGCGGTCCTGATCTCGATGGACACCACGGAGGGCTGGACCAGCTGGGCGATGTCGGCGACCGTCGTCACGTTGCCGACCGGGCTGACGAGCGGGCTGGATGACGAGACCACGGTGGCGGAACCGTTGAGGCTCGTCGCGGCGAAGGCCCCCGCCACCCCGCCCCCGACGGCCATGGCCGCCAGCGCGAGACCGGCGCCGATCTTCTGCCCGGCGGTGAGCCTGCCGCGCTGCACGGGGACCGTCACCGGTCCTCCGGCCTTCTCGGGGGCCTCGGCGGCGAGTTGCTCCGGCACCGGGTGGATCAGCGTCGGCTGCGGCCCGGTCTCCTCACCGGCACGATAGGCGCCGGCGCGCGGCGGTACCTTGCCGAACTGGGTCCAGCCGTCGTTCCCGGGGGTCGCCTCGGTCGGTGTGTCCTGCTGCTCGTTCCTGTTCGGGTCCATGTCTTCCCCCACGTCCAACATCCCCCCGGCTCGACGGGGTGGAAGCCGGTGCTCACCGGTTGACACAAACGATGCCCGACGGCGTATAAGCGCAGGTTAAGAGGTTGATCCTGGTGATCGGGATCTTCTGACAACGGCTTTATCAGCCATGCTCAGCCCCTGGATGGCAGCTCGAAAATCTTTCTCGGCCACTCTTTCGGGGCTTGGACGGTCGAGGGGGGCGATGAGCATCTGTCACCCATCGGGGACCGGGCCGCCCGAGAAGTAGCCGCACACGATCTGCGCGCGGCGAGGCACGCGCACCCTCCACCGGCGTCGCCTCGCCGTATCCGTGCGGGCGACGCCGCGAGGAGGGGTGCGGGGGCGGGTCAGACCGAGTACTTGCAGATCAACGCCTGGCTGCCGCCCTGAGCGTGGCCAATGTAGGCGTAGGTGGGGTGGAAGTAGGCGCACGCGGCGGAAGGGCTCCCGCTGCCCGCGTAGGTGGTCTGAGTGCCGTTCCAGCGGTAGCAGCCCAGGCTGCCGTTGTAGAAGCCGACAATGGACGAGGGGTTGACGTTAGCCGCGCAGTACTCACCGAGCGAGAGCGGGCTGTACACGATTTCGAGAACGTCCGCGGAACGGGCGGCCTGCGCGGGGGCGGTGGAGACGGCAAGCGCGCCGAGGCAGGCGAGCGCGACGGTGGCGAGCGCGACGACACGACGAGGCATGAAGGACCTCCGGGATCCAGGAAGGCGTGCGACACGGAGAGAGGGGGGCTGAGCGTGACGGGGTGCAGCGCCGAGCGAGGTGGAGTTCTGCGCGATAGGGATACGCTGCGTCGATCACAGTATTAAATAGGAAACCTTCCTATGCAATAGGCGGTAATACGCCTTTCAGCGAGCCTTCTCGTGGTGCGGCGACCGGCCGGAGAGAGGCGTGGCGACGATGTCGTCGGCGCGGCCGGGCGGGTCAGGAGCCGGCGGGCCAGTACTCGTCGCGCAGGAGGCGCTTGTAGAGCTTCCCGGTGGGGTGCCTGGGCAGTTCCTCGCGGAAGTCGACGGACCTGGGGCACTTGTAGGGCGCCAGCCGGGAACGGCAGTACTCGATCAGCTCGGCCTCCAGCTCCGGGCCCGCCAGGTCCATGGAGGCCGGCTGGACGACCGCCTTGACCTGCTCGCCCATCTCCTCGTCCGGAACGCCGAAGACCGCCACGTCCGCCACCTTGGGATGGACGGACAGGACGTTCTCGGCCTCCTGCGGATAGATGTTGACCCCGCCAGAAATGATCATGTACGAGCGGCGGTCGGTGAGGTAGAGGAAACCTTCCTCGTCGAGGTAGCCGATGTCGCCGAGGGTGGTCCAACCCCGTCCCAGCGGGTCGCGGGACGCCTCCGTCTTGGCCTCGTCGCCGTGGTAGACGAACTGGGGGCCGTCCGAGAAGTAGACGGTGCCGTGCTCGCGCGGCGGCAGCTCGTTGCCCTCCTCGTCGCAGATGTGGGTGACGCCGAGCAGCGGGCGGCCGACCGTTCCCTTGTGTGCGAGCCAGTCCTGCGAGCCGACGTACAGGAAACCGTTGCCCTCGGTCCCCGCGTAGTATTCGTGGATGATCGGCCCCCACCAGTCGATCATCCGTTCCTTGACCGGGACGGGGCAGGGGGCGGCGGCGTGGATCGCGCAGGCCAGCGACGACAGGTCGTAGCGCGCGCGGGTCTGCTCGGGCAGCTTGAGCATCTTGATGAACATGGTCGGCACCCACTGCGAATGGGTGACGGAGTACTTCTCGATGAGCGCGAGCGCCTGCTCCGGGTCGAACCTCTCCATGACCACGATCGTGGCGCCCATCCGCTGGAAGCTCAGGCAGTAGCGCAGCGGGGCGGCGTGGTAGAGCGGAGCCGGGGAGAGGTAGACGCTGTCGGCCGAGGGGGCGAACAGGAACTGGATGAGCTGCAGCAGCGGCCCCGGCTGATCCAGCGGCGCCTTGGAGAGCATGGGCTTGACCCCCTTGGGCCGCCCGGTGGTGCCTGAGGAGTAGAGCATGTCCACCCCCTGGCACTCGTCCTCGACGGGCGTGGCGGGGTGGGCCGCGACGGCCTTCTCGTAGGACTCGAAGCCAGGGGCGGCACCGTCCAGCATGAGCCTGAGCCCGACCTGGGGCGTGAGATCGGTGATGGAGACCGCCACGTCCGCGAGGGCCGCCGAGGAGATGAAGACCCGGGCCCCGCAGTTGTCGACGATGTAGGCGAGCTCGTCGGTCTTCAGGCGCGAGCTGATGGCCGTGTAGTACAGGCCCGAGCGGTGCGCGGCCCAGGCGACCACCAGGAAGAGCGGATGGTTCTCCAGCATGAAGGCGATGTGATCACCCGGCCGCAGGCCGGCCGCGCGGAATAGCCGGGCCAGGCGGTTGGACTCCTCGTCCAGCTCGCGGTAGGTGACGATCCGCCCGGAGCCCGCCATGATCACAGCGGGCTTGTCCGGCGAAACTGCTGCGATGGCTCCCGGGTGCATGGAGCAGAACATTACTCGGCTTCAGGTTTGCTGAGAAGTACTCGAAAACGGCAGGGCCGCGACCTCGCGGACGAGGTCGCGGCCCGGTGAACGACGGTCTTTCGTGGCCGTGGAAGCACTCCCGCTCCCCCGGCTCACCTCGGCGTGGCCGCGCGATGGCAGAAGGTCATCGGCGCGGCCGGTCAATCGCGCGCGAGACGGCGGGCGACGGTGTCGCCCAGGCTCTGCACGAGCTGCACGACGGCGACCAGCACGACAACGGTGACGATCATGAGGGTGGTCTCGAAGCGCTGGTAGCCGTAGCGGATGGCCAGGTCTCCGAGCCCGCCCCCGCCGATCGCCCCGGCCATCGCCGAGTACGAGATCAGCGCGACCACGGTCACCGTGAGCCCCGCGATCAGGCCGGGCATCGCCTCGGGCAGCAGCACCTTGCCGACGATGGTCGCCCGGCCGGCTCCCATGGCCTGGGCCGCCTGCACCTTGTCCCTGCCGACCTCGCGCAGCGCGGTCTCCACCAGCCGGGCGAAGAACGGCGCCGCGCCGAGCGTCAGCGGGACCACCGCGGCGATGGTGCCGATGGTGGTGCCGACGATCAGCCTGGTGAACGGGATCACCGCGATCATCAGGATGATGAAGGGCAGCGAGCGGCCCAGGTTGACGACCAGCCCCAGCACCCGGTTGAGTACCGCGGAGGGGAACAGCCCGCCCCTGTCGGTGGCGACCAGCGCCACCCCGAGCGGGAGCCCGAGCAGCACCGTGAACAGTGTCGACCACAGCACCATCTCGACGGTCTGGCCCGTCGACTCCAGCAGCATCGGGAACATCTCGTCCCAGGTCATCGGGCCTCCTCGACCAGCAGGCCGCGTTCGGCCAGGTAGCTGAGCGCGGCGGCGCGCTCGTCACCGGTGACGAGCAGGCGCAGCCGCCCGGTCGAGACGCCCGCCACCTCCTCCAGGGCCCCGCCGAGAATGTTGACGTCCACATCGAACTTGCGGACCACCTGCGACACCACCGGCTCACCGGCCTGGCCGGTGAAGGTGATCGTGACATTGCCCGGCTCCGGCTCCGGGAGGGGGAACAGCTCCGCGGCGAGCCGGGAGCCGGGCCTGGAGATCAGCTCGGGGATGGTTCCGGACTCCTCGACCAGGCCGTCGCGCATGACCGCGACCGAGTCGCAGATCGACTTGACCACGTGCATCTCGTGGGTGATCAGCAGGATGGTCAGGCCGAGTTCGCGGTTGAGGCTCTTGAGCAGGGCCAGGATCGACTGCGTGGTACCGGGGTCGAGCGCCGAGGTGGCCTCGTCCGACAGCAGGACCGGAGGGCTGCCGGCCAGCGCGCGGGCGATGCCGACCCGCTGCTTCTGCCCTCCCGACAGCTGCGCGGGGTACGCCCCGGCCTTGTCGGCCAGCCCGACCAGCTCCAGCAACTCGGCGGTCCGCCTGGCGCGCTCCGCCTTGGCCACCCCCATGACCTCAAGCGGGAAGGCGACGTTGCCCGCGACGGTGCGGGAGGAGAGCAGCGCGAAATGCTGGTGGATCATCCCGATCCGCTGTCTCGCCTTGCGCAGGTCCCGCTCGGCCAGGCCGGTCAGCTCCTGACCCGCCACCGAGACGGTGCCGGAGGTGGGACGCTCCAGGAGGTTCACGCAGCGCAGCAGGGTGCTCTTGCCGGCGCCGCTCTGCCCGAGCACGCCGTATATCTCACCCTCGCGGACGTGGAGGTCCACGCCGTCGACGGCGACCACCTCGCGCCCCCGATCCTGATAGACCTTTCGCAGGTCCGACACGTCAATCACAGCTGTTCCTCAAAACGAAACGGGTCTCGGCAGGACTACGGGTGGGACGTCGACGGGCCTCCGGAGGCGGGGGCGGATGGCCCAGATGGCGCGGGAGGAGATGACCTGCCGAAAAGATCATGGTCTCGGGCCTTACCGACCACTTTCACGCCCGACCCAACGCCACCCCCATTTACCATCATTCCCGACATGTTATGTTAAAACGACTGTCCCTACGAGCGCCCGCGCCCGGCAAGGCCTCCGCGGGCCACCGGGCGGTGACCATCGAGTTTCCGGTCGAGTCCAGCGTGCTGCCGAATCCGGTGAACGTGCGCCGACATCGCGCTAGTCGTGCCGGTACGGATCCCGCAGCGGGACGATCCTCCGCTCGAAGTCGTCCTTGATCGCCCGCATTCTCGCCCCCGGCGCGTAGAAGCGGCCCTTGGTCTCCCCGTACGGGGCAAGCCAGCCCTTGGCCGCCAGGTCGCGCAGGTCCCTGGCCGCCTGCCCCTGGCTGAGCGACTCGTCCAGCTGGTACCTGCTCCGGCGCAGCCGCCGGTTGACGAACACCTCGTAGAGCGCCGAGACGGTGCGGGTGTTGAGCCCGTCGGCGTCGATCTGCTCCTCCAGAAGCATCCACACCTCCCCCGCCTCGGAAAGCCTGCGCCGGACCTGCTGGGCCTGGAGGTGGTGGGCGCGCAGGCAGAAGCGCACCCAGTGCAGCGTGTCCCCGTGCGGGTTCCAGGTTCGTCTTCCGCCCGCGGCCAATGTCCGGTAGTAGTCGACGGTGTTCTCCGCGGTTCCCAGCCACTCCTCGATGGAGGAGAACTCCGGGGTGGTGATCCGCTCCCTGCCGAGCACCAGTGTCTGGACCGCCCGCGACATGCGGCCGTTCCCGTCCCGCCAAGGGTGGATGCTCACCAGGTTGAAGTGGGCCATCGCCGCCCGCACGTAGCTCGGCGCCTTCAGGTCGCCCTCGTTGAGCCAGGCGACCAGCTCGGCCAGCAGCTCCGGCACCCGCTCGGCGTCCGGGCCCTCGTAGACGACCTCTCCGGTGGTGGAGTTGCGGACGTAGATGCCACCGGGCCGCACCGTGCCCGGGGTCTTGCCATGGTGATGACCGATCATCATGAAATTGAGCGCGTGGAGCAGGCCCGCGTCGAACGCGAACACTGGGGCGCGGGAGAGCATCTGGATGTAGGTGAGCGCCTGCTGGTAGCCGGAGATCTCCCTGGCGACCGCCCTGGAGGTCTCCAGGGGCTCCTCACCGGCCATGATCGACTCGATGTCCTCGACGCTGGCCCGGTAGCCCTCGATCGAGTTGGAACCCTGGATGGCCCGCGCCTGGAGCTGGCGCCTGAGCTGGCCGTCCCAGCGGTGGGTCTCCGCGAGGCGGTATTTCAGGTCGCGGCGCATCTCCTCGATCTCGCCGAGAACCGCTTCGTCGATGGCCTCCAGGGAAGGCGTTCCGTACAGCATGGATCCCATGTCACCATGACCGAATCATTCGGTCAATTAACTTTATGATTCGTCCATTTATATCCGACGGGCCCGTTCCGTCCCGTGACACGCGGATTGCCGGAGCTTGGCCGATCCGGCATCCACCGGGCAGCCGGACGGCCCACCCCCTCGGGTGAGAGGGCGGGCCGTCGTGGGGATCGCCGCTCAGGCGGCGGCGTGTTCGGCCACCTTGGCCGGGGTGAGCGCGATGTCCAGGACCTCGCGCACGTCGCTCACCGCGTGGACGGTGAGCTCGTCGCGGACGGCCTGCGGGACGTCGTCCAGGTCGGGCTCGTTGCGTGCCGGGATCAGCACCGTCGTGATGCCCGCCCGATGGGCGGCCAGCAGCTTCTGCTTGACCCCGCCGATCGGGAGCACCCGGCCGGTGAGGGAGACCTCGCCGGTCATGGCCACGTCGGCGCGGACCTGACGGCCCGACAGCAGCGAGGCCAGGGCCGTGATCAGGGTGACGCCCGCGGACGGGCCGTCCTTGGGAACGGCCCCGGCCGGGAAGTGGACGTGCACCGAGCGGTCCTTGAGGGAACCGACGGGCAGCTCCAGCTCCGCACCCCGCGAGCGCAGGTAGGAGAGCGCGATCCTGGCCGACTCCTTCATCACGTCGCCGAGCTGGCCGGTCAGGGTCAGGCCGGTGTCGCCGGTCTCGGGGTCGGCCAGGGACGCCTCCACGTAGAGCACGTCACCGCCCGCCCCGGTGACCGCCAGGCCGGTCGCCACGCCGGGCACCGCCGTGCGCTGGCTGGACTCGGGAAGCGAGGACTCCGGCACGTTGCGCGGGCGGCCCAGATAGGGGACCAGGTCCCCCACCGTCACGGGCAGCTCGCCCTCGCCGAGCGCGACGTTGGCCGTCACCTTGCGCAGGATCCTGGCGATCGAGCGCTCCAGGGACCGGACCCCGGCCTCCCTGGTGTACTCACTCGCGAGCCTGCGCAGCGCGTCCTCGTCGACCGTGACGTCCTCGGCGGTGAGACCGGCCTTGTCGAGCTGGCGCGGGAGCAGGTGGTCCCGGGCGATGGCGACCTTCTCGTCCTCGGTGTAGCCGTCGAGCGTCACGATCTCCATGCGGTCCAGCAGCGGGCCGGGGATGGCCTCCAGCACGTTGGCGGTCGCCAGGAAGAGCACGTCGCTGAGGTCGAGCTCCACCTCCAGGTAGTGGTCGCGGAAGGTGTGGTTCTGCGCGGGGTCGAGCACCTCGAGCAGCGCCGCCGTCGGGTCGCCCCGGTAGTCGGAGCCGACCTTGTCGACCTCGTCGAGCAGCACGACCGGGTTCATCGAGCCGGCCTCGCGGATGGCCCTGACGATCCGGCCCGACTGGGCACCGACGTAGGTGCGCCGGTGACCGCGGATCTCGGCCTCGTCCCGGACACCGCCGAGGGCGACGCGGACGAACTTGCGGCCCATCGCGCGGGCGACGGACTCGCCGAGGGAGGTCTTGCCGACCCCGGGAGGGCCGGCCAGCGCGAGCACGGCGCCGCTGCGACGGCCGCCGACCACGCCGAGCCCCTTCTCCGCCCTGCGCCCGCGGACGGCGAGGTATTCGATGATGCGGTCCTTGACGTCGTCGAGACCGGTGTGGTCGGCGTCGAGGACGGCGCGGGCCGCGGCGATGTCGTACGAGTCCTCGGTCCGCTCGTTCCACGGGATGTCGAGGACGGTGTCGAGCCAGGTGCGGATCCAGCCGGTCTCGGGAGACTGGTCGGAGGTCCGCTCCAGCTTGTCGACCTCCTTGAGCGCGGCCTGGCGCACCTTTTCCGGCAGGTCGGCGGCCTCGACGCGGGAGCGGTAGTCCTCCTCCTCGGAGGCGGAGGTGTCGCCGTTCAGCTCGGCGAGCTCCTTGCGGACCGCCGCGAGCTGCTGGCGGAGCAGGAACTCGCGCTGCTGCTTCTCCATGCCCTCCTGGACGTCCTTGCGGATCGTCTCGGCCACGTCGATCTCGGCCAGGTGCTCGCGCGACCACTCGACCAGCTTCTCCAACCGGTCCGCCGGGTCGGCGGTCTCCAGGATCTCCGCCTTGCGCGAGGTGCTCAGCCAGGGAGCGTAGCCGGAGTTGTCGGCCAGGACCGAGGGATCGTCCATCTGGTTGACCGCGTCGACGACCTGCCAGGCGCCCCGCTTCTGCAGGATCGTGGTGGCCAGCGCCTTGTACGCCTTCGCCAGCTCGTGGGCGCGCTCGTCCGCCGCGACCACGGGAATGCGGGTGGCCTGCACCCACAGGGCCGCGCCCGGACCGGTCGTGCCGGTGCCCACCCGGACCCGGTCGACGCCGCGCAGCACGGCGGCGGGCTCGCCGCCGGGCAGCCTGCCCACCTGCTCGACGATCGCCCGCACGCCCACCGAGCCGTATCTTCCGTCGATCCGGGGAACGAGCAGGACTTCGGGCTTGTTGTCAGCGAGAGCCTGCGCCGCGTCGATCGCGGCCCGGACCTCGGTCTCCGACAGGTCAAGCGGGACCACCATGCCCGGCAGCACGACCTCGTCGTCGAGCGGCAGGACCGGGAGGATCAAGCTCTCACTCATGTGAACTCCAAGGGTTGAGTTGTACTCACTCAATTAATGGGAGCCCGAGAATGTTCCCGAGGTTGAGCGTGTTCGCTGTGAGCGATCGTAATCGTGTAATCGGAGTCATCGGCCGCCCTCTCCACGGTGGGGCTCGTCAAGCGGCGCACCCCCGTGTACGACATCAAGACGCTCTGGCCCCGGCGTATCACCCGGTGTGGGGGGATACGCCGGGGCCAGAGCCCGGTCTCACCCGCCGCGTGCCCGCCCCCATGACGGACAACCGGTGTGAGCGCTCTCCCCTAGATCTCGCGCCAGGCCTGGCAGACGCCCTCCACGAGCACCCCGACAGCTGATCCCGCCGTCACCGGGGCCGCGTGGCCGGGTACTCGCGCGATGATCTGGGTGCCGTCGGCGAGCCGGAGCGTGACGATCGCGTCGTGGCCGTGAAAGTCGTAACCGGTCACGGTCGCGGTCACCGCCGGGCCGGCCGACGCCGTGGTGAGGCGGATCTGTTCGGGGCGCACCATGGCGGTGAGGCTCCCACTCCCCGCCGGTATCCCACCCACCGGGATGTGACCGAGTGCCGTGGACAGCACGGTGCCAGCCGCGCCTGGGCCGATATCGGTTCCGGCGGGCAGGAACACCGCGTCACCCACGAACGCCGCCACCCATGGGTCCACCGGTTCCCGGTAGACGTCGACCGCCGGTCCGCTCTGGATGACCAGGCCGTCGCGCATCACCGCGACCTGATCGGCGCTGGAGAGGGCCTCGCCCTGGTCGTGGGTGACGAGGATGGCGGTCGCCCCGTCGGCCCGTAGCGCGGCGCGCACGTCGCGCCGCAGGTCGGCGCGGAGTCCGGCGTCCAGCGCGCTGAACGGCTCGTCGAGCAGGATGAGGGAGGGACGCGGTGCCAGCGCCCTGGCGACCGCCACGCGCTGCTGCTGCCCGCCGGACAGGTGATGCGGCATCCGCTCGCCCTGTCCGGACAGGCCCACCAGGGTGAGCACTTCCTCGACGCGGTCCGAACGCCGTTCCTCCCGGTTCAGGCCGTACCCGACGTTGTCGCCCACCGACAGGTGCGGGAAGAGCGCGCCCTCCTGCGGGACGGTGACGACATGCCGGCGTTCCGGGGAGGTGTGCGTCCCCGGACCCGCGACGATCCGCCCGTCAATGGCGATCTCACCGGCATCGAGCCGTTCGAAACCCGCCACACAGCGCAGCAGGGTCGTCTTGCCGCACCCCGAAGGGCCGAGTACGGCGGTCAGGGTGCCGCTCGGCACGGTGAGGTCGACTCCGGCGAGCGCGGTCATCGCGCCGTACCTCTTGGCGATGCCACTCAGTTCCAGCCGGCTCATCTGGTGGACTCCCTGGTGAGGATGCCGGTGCGCGAGGTGAGCAGCCACGCGGGCACCGATGACAGCAGCACGAGCAACGCCGCGTAGGGGGCGGCGGCGGCGTAGGCCGCCACGGTGGTGTGCGTCCACAGTTCGGTGGCGAGGGTGTCGACACCCGTCGGGCGCAACAGGAGCGTAGCGGGCAGTTCCTTCATGCAGGCCAGGAAGGCCAGCGCGGCGCCGGCGCCGATCCCGGGCAGGGTGAGGGGCAGGGTCACCGTGCGCAGCACGGCCGGCGGTCTTCGGCCCAGTGATCGGGCGACGTCCTCCAGGACGGGTGGTGCCTGGGCCGCCGCCGCGGTGACCGCGGCCACCGCCAGCGGAAGGAACAGGGCGGCGTAGCCGAGCGCGAGCAGCCAGGTCGTCTGGTAGATCGGATAGGCGAGGCTGATTCCGAAGGAGACCAGGGAGAGGCCGATGACCAGCCCCGGCAGGGCGTGGCTGAGGTAGCCGAGACGATCGAGCAGTGTGGTCAGCGGGCTTGGCGCCTTGGCGGTGAGCACGCCCAGCGGCAGCGCGAGCAGCACGGTGAGCGCGGTGCCCGCGAAGGAGAGCCAGAGCGAGTTGCCCGCGGCGGCGGCCACCTCGGGCCAGGCCCCCGGCCGCGAGACACCCTCGATCATCCGGTGGCCGAGGCTCACCACGGTGACACCGAGGGAGAGTCCGGCGAGAGCGAGCAGCACGAAGGTGGCGGGCCACCGCGTCCGGGCGAGGCGGAACCGGGCCGGGGCCCGGCGGGCGGCGCCCAGATGAGCGTAGCGGGCACCGCGCTGGCGGCTCGCCGTCTCACCCGCGAGTATGAGCATCGTCAGGAGGACCAGCACGCTTGACAGCACCAGCGCCCCGGTCCGGTCGAAGCCCAGGTCGAAGGCGACGAAGATGGCCCGGGTGAAGGTGTCGGCCCGTACGATCGACACCGCACCGAAATCCGACAGAACGTACAGTGCCACCAGCAGCGCGCCGCCCGCGACCGCGGGACGGACCTGCCGCAGTGTCACGCCGGTGAAGGTGCGCCAGGCGTTTCTGCCCAGCGACCGAGACACCTCCTCCTGGGCCGGGTCGGCGCCCTTGAGCGCCGCGGCGACGGGCAGGAAGACGTAGGGATAGGAGCACAGCGTCAGCACCAGCGCCGCCGCCCAGAAGCCCTCGAACCCGTCCACGGTCGATCTCCACGCGAATGCCGCGATATAGGTCGGCACCGCGAGCGGCAGGGCCGCCAGGACCGCGAACGCGCGCCTGGCGGGCAGATCTGTCCGTACGACCAGGAAGGCCGAGCCGACCCCCAGCACGAGGCAACCGGCGCTCACCACCACCGCCAGGCCGAGGGTACGGAGCGCGAGTAGCGCGACTCGCGGGGTGAACACCTCCTCGGCGATACGCTCCCAGCCCGCTTCGGCCGTCCGCACGCCGAGATAGAGCACCGGGATGAGGGCCACCGCGACGGCCAGTACCGACAGGGCCAGCAGTAGCGGCCTGCGAGGACGTCCGGCCACCGGCAGGACACGCCCGAACGACCATGGGGTGGGTCCGTCGTGGCGGACCCGCTTGGCGAGATGCGATCGCATGGTCAGAAGACGAGTCCTGATTCCCTGATCAACGCGATCGTGGCCCCAGGCCGACCGAGATCGTTGAACCCCACCGCGGGAACCTGAAGCGCGCCGGCCTCCCGGGCGAGGAACGCGTCCGCCGGGGACCGATCCCCACCTGCGGCGGCGGAACCGCTCCCGGAATCGTCTCCGCAGGCGGCGGGCCCGAACAGCAGGGCACCCGCTACCGGTGCGAGCACGGCTTTGGGGGGTTCAGCGGGCATGGCGGTGTTTTCCTTCTGTCGATCGAGAGGAGTCCGATCACGGCTTCGACAACGCTGTAAAAGTTAGCCGAGCCTAACCTAAGGGTAGATTGGCGGCAAAGGCACCCCCCTCGGAAGCCACGGCACCATCCGGCGCGCCCGGCTCCCGGCGGCATGCCCCACCCGCTCACGCCGAGAACCTCGTCCCCGCACGCCCCACCCGAAACTCGACGCGGAGGGTGGCCGGTTTAATGACGAGGTGTCGTCATCGGCTTGACGGGAGGGTGCGATTTTTGTGACACTGCGTCATGAAAAGTTTCCTCGCCGCGGAGTGATCATGAGTGAGCCGCCGTTCTCCGAAGTCCTCAGGAACGCCACCTGGGGCGACCACGAATCCGCCGAGGACGAGAGCTACCTCAAGGCCCTGATGGCGGGCAGCCTCACCCCCGAGGCGTACGGCGAGATGGTCGCCCAGCACTACTTCGCCTACGTGGCCCTGGACGGCGCCGCACGGTCGCTCGCCGAGGACCCCGTCGCGGCACCGTTCGTCTTTCCCGAGCTCTACCGGGAGGAGGCCCTGGTCCGCGACCTGGAGACGATCTACGGGTCCGGCTGGCGGTCCAGGATCGAGCCCTCCAAGCCGACCCTGACCCTGGTCGCCCGCATCAACCAGGTCGCCACCTGGCCGGCCGGCTACATCGCCCACCACTACACCCGCTACATGGGCGACCTGTCCGGCGGGCAGTTCATCCGGATGGAGCTGCAGAAGATCTACGGCTACCAGCCGGGCGGCGGCATCGACTTCTACCTGTTCGACGGGATCGGCAGCCTGCCCCGTTTCAAGAACGAGTACCGGGCCCGGCTGGACGCACTACCCCTGGACGAGGCCGAGAAGCAGCGGCTGATCCGCGAGACCAAGCTCGCCTACCTGCTCAACACCGAGGTCCTGGGCGAGCTCGGCCGGGTGGCCCGGTCCGAGGTCGCCGCCTGAACCCGGTCGTCCCACAGCACGAGTGAACGCTCCGGCACGGATTCTCCGTGCCGGAGCGTTCAGCCGTCCGGCGCCGATCCCCGGTCCCGGCAAAGCCCCCCAAGGCATACGGCACTCAGAAGGCGTACGGCCCGAAACGGCCCCAGGCCACGAAGGCGGCCAGTAGCAGGAGCACCAGGTTCATCGGAAGTGCCGAATACTCCTTGCGCCGGGCGTGCACGACGATGGCGCCGATCATCGTGATCACCAGGCCGGCGGCGGCGAGCGGGGTCAGCACGGGCAGGATGCCGGTGAGAGCGGGCAGGATCAGCCCGATCCCGGCCAGCACCTCAAGGATGCCGATGGCCTTGACCTGTCCGCCGGAGAAATCCTCCACCCATCCCCCCAAGTTGGCGATCAGCTTCTCGCGCGGCTGGGTGGACTTGGTGAGACCCGCGATGAGGAACATCGCGGCGAGCAGGCCCTGCCCGATCCAGAGGACAACGTTCATCAGGCACTCCGAAAAATAAGTGAAGGCACACCTTCGTTTGCCGCCACCGTAGCACAACCGCAGGGAACCCTTCACTTTGTAGAATCGGCTCATGGAAGCGTGCAAACGGCGGAGGTTGCGCAGGGACGCCGAGATCAACCGGGAACGGATCATGACAGCGGCGCGCGTCGCGTTCCGCGAGCGCGGGCTCGACGTGCCCCTGGAGGAGATCGCCCGCCGGGCCGAGGTGAACATCGCCACGCTCTACCGGCGCTTCCCCGACCGCGAGGCGCTCATCGAGGCGATCCTGGCCGACCACATGGCCGATTTCGTCGAGGCCGCCGAGGCGGCGGAGCTCGCCGACGACCCCTGGGAGGCGTTCGCCGGGCTGGTCGAACACGTCTGCGGGATGCAGGCCGCCGACCAGGGGGTGACCGAGGCCCTCACCACCTGTTTCCCCACCGCGGCGCTGGAGGCGCCGAGAGCACGGGCGATGGCGGCGGTCGACCGGGTGATCGAGCGGGCCCGCCGCGCGGGGACGCTGCGCGCCGACTTCACCGGTCAGGACCTTATGCTGATCATGATGGCCAACGCCGGGGTGCTCGGCTCCACCCGCTGCACCGCCCCTCAGGCGTGGCGGCGACTGATCGGCCTGATCCTCGACGCCTGCCGCGCCGACCGCGTCGGCCCTCCGCTCCCCCCGGCCCCCAGCACCAAGGACCTGCAGGCCGCCATGAGTTCGGCGCGCCCCCAGCGCTGACCTCGCGGCCGGACCCCAAACGACCTGACAGCCGGCGACGGCACTGTGCGACCATGGGGCCATGCCCCGGATTTCGGCCGCGACCATCGGCGAGCACCGCGCCCAGACACAGGACCGCATCCTGCAGGCGGTCTCGCGTCTCTCCCGGGAGCAGGGCATCGACGCCATCTCCATGACCGAGGTGGCGAACGAGGCCGAGATCACCCGCACCGTGCTGTACAACTACTTCCCCGACAAGGCCGCGCTGCTGCTGGCCTTCACCGAGCGGGTGACGCACTACTTCATCGACAGCTACGAGCGGGAGCTGCCCGAACGGGCCTTGCCCGCCGAGCGGCTGCGGGTCTTCGTCAGGCTCCAGCTCGACGGGCTGCTCGCCCACCCCCATCCCGGCCCCGCCGACCTGTCCGCGGCGCTGGGCCCCGACGCCTACCAGCGCCTGGCCGACCATGTCGAGCCGATGCAGCGCATCCTGACCGGCATCATCGACAGCGGCGTGGCCTCGGGCGACTTCCACGCCCCCGACGTGGAAGTCGCCGCCCGCTTCATCCTCGCCGTCATCGGCGCCGAGCGGGTCCCGCTGCTCAGCGGCGCGGTGACGCCCGAGGAGGCCGCGGAGATGGTCTCCGGCTTCGTGCTACGCGGCCTGGGCACGACCTGAGCCCACCGGATGGTGCGGGTTCCGTCACGGTGGACGTCCCGGCCGTGTCCCGCGGCCCGGAGTCGGGTGACACTGAAGATCACCCCCTGGTGGGACGCGGACCACGATCGCGCCGCCTAGGCTGATCCGGGTGATCCCCAGCTCCGCGCGGCAGGCCCTCGCACGGCACGCGCGGCCGGTACGGGAGGCCGCCGCGCGACTGGCCCATCCCCTCGTCGAGGCGCTGGTGACCGGGGCGGCCGATCCGGCCGGCCGCCTCCGGTCACGCCGCCTCCGCCCCCGCATGCCGAGGGTGCTGAGGCTGCTGCCGTTCCGGACGATCGACCTGGTCCTGCTGGCCGACCTGGCGCTGACCTTCATACTGTTCAAAGCCTGCCTCTCCATGCTCCAGGAGACGGCGGCCCGGGTGAACTCCCCGCTCGATCCGGACTGGCTCACGCTCACGGCCCTGGCCTTCTCCCTGCCGCTCGCGCTCCGTAGCCGGTGGCCACTGGCCGCCTGGCGGGCAGCGGTCGTGCTGATCCCCCTGGGTACGGTCGTCTCACGGCAGTTGATCGACCCCCCGTACAACGTGGACACCGCGATCATGTACGCGCTCGTGGTCTACGCGGTCGCGGTCCGCTCCGAGCGGCACATCACCGTGGGCGTGTGGATCGTCTCGGTCCTCGTCACCTGGATGATCTACCCCGGTTCGCTGACCGTCGTCACCGGCATCGTCACGGCGACCGTCCTGTTCGGCCACAACGTGCGCGCCCGGCGGCTGGCCATCGGCCTGCTGGCCCAGGAGGAGCAGCGCAGCCGGCAGGCACTGGCCGGACAGGCCGTACTGGAGGAGCGGGCCAGGATCGCCAGGGAACTGCACGACGTCGTCGCCCACCACATGTCGGTGATCGCCATCCAGGCCGAGGCCGTTCCGCTGCGAGCGGCCGGAGACACGGAGCGCCTGGAGGAAGGGCTGAGAGAGATCCGCGCGCTGTCGCTCGCGGCCATGACCGAGATGCGCCGCGTACTGGGCGTGCTGAGGGAGGACGACGGGCACGCGGACATCGCGCCGCAGCCGGGCCTCGGCCGCTTGGAGGAACTCATCGACACCGCACGCTCCGCAGGGCTCACCGTGACGCTCAAGGTGGGCGGCGACCTGACGGGGCTGCCCACGGCGGTGAGCCTGTCCGCCTACCGGATCGCCCAGGAGTCGCTCAGCAACGCCATGCGGCACGCACCCGGTTCGGCCGTCTCGATGAGGATCGCCCGGTACGGCGCCGAGTTGCACGTCCAGGTGACGAACGACGCCGGGCACCGTTCCCCCGGGGAACCCCGGCGCATGGGGCACGGCCTGATCGGGATGCGGGAACGGGTGTCCATGCTCGGCGGAAGCCTGTGGGCCGGGCCGGTCGGGGCGGGCTTCGCGGTCACCGCCATACTGCCGATCACGGGGAACGCTTGACCTCCTGCCCCGGGCCGAAGCCCGGGGTCTCCACGCTCAAGGAGATTCGATGACGATCCGGGTGCTCATAGCCGATGACCAGGGCATGGTACGGACCGGCTTCACCGTTTTCCTGAGCTCGCAGCCGGACATCGAGGTCGTGGGCGAGGCCGCCGACGGGCGCGAGGCCGTGGCCCGGACGGCCGAACTGCGGCCCGACGTCGTGCTGATGGACGTGCGGATGCCGGTCATGGACGGCCTCGCGGCGACGCGGGAGATCATGGAATCCACCGGTCCCACCCCGAGGATCCTGATTCTGACCACGTTCGACCTCGACGACTACGTCTACGAGGCGCTGCGGGCCGGGGCGAGCGGGTTCCTGCTCAAGGACGCCTCGGCACAGCAGCTGGCCGAGGCGGTACGGGTGCTGGCGGCCGGGGAGGCGCTGCTGGCGCCCTCGGTGACCCGGCGGCTGATCGCGGAGTTCGCCCGCGTCGGCCCGCGCCGCCCGCGTGGGCGCCTGGACGACATCACCGAGCGCGAGACCGAGGTGCTCGCGCTCATCGCGCGGGGCAGGTCCAACCAGGAGATCGCCGAGGAGCTGATCCTGTCGGAGCAGACCGTCAAGACCCACGTGGGCCGGATCCTCACGAAGCTGAACCTGCGCGACCGCGCCCAGGCGATCGTCCACGCCTACGAGACGGGCCTGGTCCGCCCAGGCGAATGAGTCCGCGGCGCCTCGGGGCCTCCGGAGTCGTCTTCCCCCCGCCCGCCGGACACCGCACCGGACGACGGACGGTTCGCGTGGAGACGCGACCGGTCACCAGACACTCGCGCCCCGGCCGGGTTCTCACCTCCGGCCTGAGGGTCCTGGTGGCGCCGGCCTCGCTCGCCGGGTGAGCCCGCATCACCCCCGAGAGGGATCGCGAAGACACCTCCCCGGGGTGACGCGATCGACGGGCCGCGGTTCCTAGCCTCCTGTCCAATCCCGCAGGCCGGACAGGAGGCTCGCATGTTCCGCCGCACGCTCGTCGTGGCCGTCGCCACGGCGCTCGCCTACGTGACGGTCCCGCCGCCCGTGGGCGACCGGGTGGTCCGGGTCTACGGCGATCTCGCCGCGGCCGAGTACGTCGCGGTCATCGTCCCCGGGGCCGACACCACGGCCGCCACCTTCGACGGCGGCAGGGCCAAGCGGTACAACACGCCGGGGGGAGGGGCGCGGGCGGTGCTGGCCGAGGCTCGGGCGCTGGATCCGGGGGCGAGGCTGGCGGTGGTCGCCTGGCTCGGCTATGACAGCCCGGCGATGCTCAGCCTTCGCGTGATGACCGACGGGGCCGCCGAGCGGGGCGCGGTGGAGTTGCGGCGCTACGTCATCGGAGCCCTGGAAGGCAAGCGGGTCAGCCTGCTGTGCCACAGCTACGGCTCGGTGGTGTGCGCCGGGGCCGTACCCGCCTCCGGGGTCGCCGACACGGCCGTCTTCGGCAGCCCGGGACTGGGCGTCTCCTCGGCTGCCGAGCTGGGCGGCACCCGTCTGTGGGTGGGCAGCGGCGCCCTCGACTGGATGCGCGAGGTGCCCAAACTCCGGATCGGCCCGTTCGGCTTCGGCCCCGATCCCGCCGCCCCGGCCTTCGGCGCCCACCCGTTCGGGACCGAAGACGCCGGGCACGACGACTATCTCAAGCCGGGCAGCGAGTCGCTGCGCAACCTGACCCTGATCGCCCTCGGCCGAGGCGGCGAGGTGTCCGGTGGCTAGCCTCACGGCCGGGATCGAGGCGGCCACCCCGGTCGGCCGGGACAGGGGGGTGGACGCGCTGCGGGCGCTGGCGATCCTGGGCGTGGTGCTGGGGCACTGGCTGGTGACGGCGTGGGCGCCGGGCCCGGCGGGGGCGGTGTACATGGCCAGCCCGCTCAGCCACCTGCCGGCGTTGACACCACTGTCCTGGGTGTTCCAGACACTGGCGGTGTTCTTCTTCGTCGGCGGCTACGCGGCGGCGCGCGGCCTCCGCCCGGCGGCCCTCAGGCCGGACTCCGCGGCCCCCACCGCATCGCGCGCTCCAGCGGGGGTTGCCCGCGAGGCGTATCCGGCGGGGGCGTGGGTGCGGGCCAGGATGGGGAGGCTGCTGGGGCCGGTGGTACCGCTCGCCCTGGTCTGGACGGGAATCGCAACGGGGATGGCGCTGCGCGGGGCACCGGTGGGGCTGATCAGGTCGATGGTGCTCCCGGCGGTGGGGCCGCTGTGGTTCCTGGCCGTCTTCGCCGCGCTGACCGCGGCCACTCCCCTGCTCCTGCGGGCGCATCCGGCTGTCACGGCCGCCGTGGCGTTCACGGTGGTGCTCGGGGTGGACCTGGCCAGGTTCTGGCTCGGCGGTCCCGCCTGGCTGGGATGGGCGAACCTGGTGGCCGGCTGGCTGGTGCCGTACGCGCTGGGGATCGCCTGGGCGAGCGGCCTGCTCGGCTCGCGCCGGGTGGCGGTGGGTCTGCTGGCCGGTGGGGCGATCGGGGCGGCGCTGCTGGTCACCGGGTTCGGGTATCCGGCGAGCATGGTGGGGGTGACCGGGGCCGCGGTCTCCAATCTGGCGCCGCCTACCCTGGCGGCGGTCTGCTTCGGGCTCGCCCAGGTGGGGGCGGCACTGCTGGCGCGCGCTCCGCTGGCCCGGTTGATGCGGCGTCCCCGGCTGTGGGCGCCGGTCGCGCTGGCCAACCTGTCGGCGATGACGCTCTTCCTGTGGCACCAGAGCGCGCCGGCCGTGATCGCCGTCGCCGCCCTGCGCCTCGGCGACGTCCCCGGCCTGCTGGCCGTGCCGGACGAGCCGGTCTGGCTGCTGCACCGGCTGGCCTGGTTTCCGGTGTTCGTGGCGGTTCTCGCGCTCGCCTGGTTGCCGGGGGTCATCCGGAGGCGGCTTGATGACAGGGGGGCGGCATCTGCTTGACGAGATGGCACGGCTCCTGCGCCGCCATTTTTTCAGTCGCGGAACATCCTGTGACCGTTCGTCATCCGACCTCAGCGGGCGGGGATGCGTTCCAGGACTCCCCCGGCGAAGACGTCGTAGAGGCCGGTCGCCTCCAGGTGCACGTAGCCGATGTGGCAGTCGCAGATCGCCGCCGGGCACGCCATGGCCCTCGGCCTGAACGTGCCCTCGTAGAGGTTTCCGAGCACGGCCGGGACGAAGTGGCAGCGCCGCACGGTGCCGTCGCCGTCGACGGAGATCACGCTGTCGCCGGTACGGCAGGGCAGGCCGGCGCTCCGGTGCGGTGTCCGGCTGTGCTGGAAGAGCGGATCTATCGCCGTCCAGTCGGCGGCCTCGTCATCGGTGTAGACGGTGCCCTCCGCCGCGTTCACCCAGACGTAGACCTCCGCGGGCAGGTCGGCCCGGATGCGGCGGGCGTGGCCGAGGTGCTCGGGCAGCCCGACCACGCCGACGCTGAAACGGACCCCGCGCGCGACCAGGTCGCGGCAGCGGGTGAGAAAGCGCTCGTGGGTGACCTGGCCGGGATGGTAGGTCGCCCAGAGGGCGAGCGTGTCCAGGTCGGCCTCGGCCAGCCAGCCGGACCGGCAGCTGAGGTTGGTCTGGATGGCGACCCGCCGCACGTGCGGAAGGTGGCTCAGCTCGACCATCGCCCGGCGGTACCACGAGCGGACCAGGCCCTCGCCCCACGGGGTGAACAGCACCGAGACCGGATGCTCCCGTCCCGCCACCCAGGCGGTGAACCGCTCCAGCGCCGCCCGGTCCCGGCTCAGCTGCTCCGGGCTGTCGCGCCGCTTGGCGAACGGGCAGTAGGGGCAGTCGTAGTCGCAGCTCGCCAGCGGCCCCCGGTAGAGAATCGTCAGGTGATCGAGACCTTCGCCGTCGGCGCTCGGATCACCTGATCCACCGGGCCTGCCCGGCAGGAGCGGCAGGTGGCGGATTCCGGAGGCGGGGGCGCCAGGTGAGTCGGCCAAGCCTGTCACCGTTCCTCGTATCGGGCCATCAGCGCGCGAACCCTGCCGGAGAACAGCGCGGGACCGATCGCGTCGGAGCGGGCCAGCCCCTCGGCGGTGAGCCGGAGCCACCCGGGGCGCGCCCCTTCGCCGCCCGGCGGCGGCGCGTCACGCTCCAGCAGGCCCCCAGCCGTCAGGCGCTCCAGCTCCTCGCCGAAGTGGGCCTCGGCCCCGGCTCCGAAGCGGGCACGGTACGCGGCGGGATCGAGCCCGTCGGCCTGGAGCAGCGACTGGATGAGGTGGCGACGGCGCCGGTCCTCCTCGTCCAGCCGGAAACCCACATTGGCGACCGCGAACTCCTCGGAAGCCAGGCGCACGTAGTCGTCGATGATCGCGCGCACCTGGCCTGCGCCGACCGCGTACTCGTGGGAGTAGTGCAGATGAGAGGTGTAGGAGCGGGCACCGCAGCCGAGGCCGACCATGCCGTCGCTCTGGCAGCTGTACTCGGCGGGGCTCGACCGCCCCGGCAGCCGGAACATCCGCATCGAGATCTGCTCGTACCCGGCGGCGAGCAGGTGGTCGCGACCCTGACGGTAGAGGGTGAGCCGGTGGTCGTCCCAGTCGCGGGCGCGACGGCCCAGACCGGTGAGCGGGCGGACGTACAGGGGGTAGAGGTAGATCTCCTCGGGCTTCCAGGCGAGCGCGGCGTCCAGCGAGTAACGCCAGGACGCCTCCGTCTGCCCGTCGATGCCGTAGATCAGGTCGAGGTTGAGCGTCTCGAACCCGGCCTCGCGGATCCGGCCGAGCGCCGTCTCGACCTCCTGCCGCCGCTGCGGCCTGACCGCCGCGCGGGCCTCGGCGTCCACGAAGCTCTGCACGCCGATCGAGACGCGGGTCGTGCCCCGCTCGGCGAGGACCGCGAGCCGGTCGGCCGTCGCGGTCGCCGGGGAGGTCTCCACGGCCATCGGGACGGCCCGCAGGTCGATGCCCATGATCTGCTCGGCGAGGTCGAACATCCTGGTGAGCTCGGCGGCCTTGAGATAGGTCGGCGTGCCGCCGCCGACGGCCGCCGCCACGAAGCGGGGACCGTTCAGGGCGCCCCGTACGGCGCTCGCCTGGCGTTCCAGCGCGCCGAGATAGGCGTCGACGAGCTCCTCGGGGGCGCCGGTACGGGTGAACAGGTTGCAGAATCCGCAGCGCATCTCGCAGAACGGGATGTGCAGGTAGAGAAAGAGGTGGTCGACGGGCTCCCTGGCCCACACCTCCGCCAGTGGCGGACGTGGATCGAGCGGCCGGTAGGCGGTCTTGTGCGGGTAGGCGTAGACGTACCCCTGATACGGCCCCGCCTCGGGTGAGACGGCGTCCGGCGGCGGCGGTGCGGGTGCGCCCCGCTCGCCGTCCACCACCTCTGGCGTCCGGCCAGGACTCGGAGTCAACGCCACTCCCCCCGCTCCATCGTGAACTCACCGTAGGGCACGGTCCAGACGACCTCGTGACCGATCCGGTGCCCGACGTATCCATCCTCACCGTAGGCGGTGCCGTGATCGGAACAGACGATCGCGAACCCAGGGCGCCGTTCGCTCATCAGCGCGAACAGCCTGCCGATGTGCCGGTCGACGTATTCGAGCGCGGCGGCGTGGCTCCGCCGGCTGTCACCGTGCTCGCGAGTGGCGCCCGGCAGGTGGAACCAGTTCGGCTGGTGCAGGGCCGACACGTTGACGAACAGGAACACCGGACCGTCCACCCCCGTGACCACCCGCTCGGCGCATGCGATCTGCGCTTCGAACGAGGTCCGCGAGGTGACCCCGAACCCCGGCTCCCAGTGGCTCTCGGCGAACATCGCCGGCAGCGCGGACCCGAGCGGGGTCAGCTTGTTGAAGAACCCCACCCCGCCGACGCAGACCGTGTGGTATCCCGCCCCGGCCAGCCCGCCGGGCAGATCGGGCGCGTCGAACACCCAGGTGCCCGGGGCCGTGGTCTCGCTCCCGGGGAACGCGGCGGCGAACGGGCGGGGATGCGGTCCCGGCTCGATCGGGGTGGGCAGGAAACCGGCGAGGATCGCGGCGTGCGCGGCGTAGGTGAAGCTCCCCGGACTGTGCCGCCGCTCCCACCGGCCGCCCGGCAGTGCCCTGCTGAGATTCGGCAGCCGACCCGCCGCCAGCAGTTCCTCCGCCACGTCGTACCGAAGCGTGTCGAGCGTTACCAGCAGCAGGTCGTGGCTGCCCACGATCTCGTTCATGTCACGCATCGGCCCCGCCTTCGCCCCCGAGGTCACGGGACCGCCCGGGCGCGGTTCTCCCCGCCCCCTGCGGCGAGTGCCGGGCGAGGATCGCGCGGACCTGGGCACCGTAGGTGTCGAGGCCCTCCGCGCCGCTACCGGGCAGGCCCTCCAGCCGGGGCAGCAGGTCGCCGAACGCGTTGACCTCGGCCACCGCGAGATCGTGCCAGTCGGCCCCGACCATCAGGTCGACCCCGGCGGCCGGACTCCCGGGAAAGCAGGCCGCCGCCCGCGCGCAGACCTCCAGGGCCCGCGCCCATCCCTCGGCGCCGAGTCCGGCCCTGACCTCGCCGAGGTCGCCGCGCAGACCTCCGAGGTGCAGGTTCGTTATGGGCCCCCGGCTCGTGCGGACGACCGCGTGGGTGGGCGTGCCGTCCACGACGACCACCCTCAGATCTATCACACGCCCGCCGAGGCTCGCCTTGGGAAACCATCGCTCGACGTGCAGCCCGTCTCCGGCCAGCGCCTCGACGATCGCCGCCAGATCGGACTCGTCCTCGTAGCACCTGACCCGCAGGGAGTTGCGCAGCCCCCCGGAGGTCAGCTCCGCCGAGGTCACCGCCCTGACCCGGTCTCCCGACGCGTGCAGGGCGACGACCCCCGAGGCCGACGAGCCATGGGCCGGTTTGACGAACACCCGCCCCCAGCGGGCCTCGCCCATCCGCTCGCGCAACTCGGCATAGCCGCGGATCGGTCCGGGAAGCGCGGGCGGCACCGGCACCCCGGCCGCCGACAGCCTGGCGTGGCAGCGTCGTTTGTCGAACATCACCGAGATGTCCTCGACGTCGGCGAGCAGCACGGCCCCCGGAGCCCGGCCGACGGCCTCGCGGACCCGCGCCGCCCCGGCGACGAACGCGGCGTGCCAGCGGGCCCCGCCGCCGACCCGGGACGGCTCGCCGCCTCCGCGCAACAGCTCGTCCGTCTCCGCGTCCTCCCCCGGCGAGTCGATCCGTACCAGCGTCTCCGGCTCGATCCGGATCTCCGCGCCGCGCAGCACGGACGTCCACGGCAGGACCGCGGGCTCGCGCAGTCCCTGCCGGACGCAGGCGTCGGCGAACATGGCCACCCGCCGCTCCCCCGGCGTGCCGACGACGGCGAGCGCGGTCATTCGGAGACCGCGACGTAATACCAGTCGTCGTCGGGCTTCTCCTGTTCGGACAGGTCGAGCTCGACGCCGGAGAACGCCGCCCTGAGGCGCTCGACCATGGCGTCGCTCAGGAAGTGGTGGTGCAGGTCCAGCCGCCTGAGGTGGGCCGGCGACCGGCCGGCGAGCAGCGCCTCGGCGCCCGCGTCGGTGAGCGTGCCCATCGACAGCGCGAGCGACTCCAGCCGGGCCAGCACCGGGGCCGAGACGACGGCCGCCGCGACCTCGTCCTGGATCTCGCTGTCCTGCAGGCCGAGGTGCTTGAGCGCGGGCAGCCGCTCGCCGGACAGGATGGCCTCCAGGTCCGCCACGGTGGTGTCGCCGCCGTAGTTCTCCGACCCGAGCCAGAGCTCCAGGTATTCGAGCGCGGGAAAATCGCTCGCACCGACCGCCCTGGCCACGGCCGGAGGCAGGCCGCCGGTCTCGAACCGGAGGATTTTGAGGTTGTCATGCCGGACGGGCCGCAGCTTCAGCTCGGTGCCGCCGCGCACCTCCAGTCGCTCCAGCAACGGGAACGCCTCCAGCAGCGGGGTGACGTCGCTCTGCACGATCCAGGAGATCTCGCACTCCTCCGAGGGCATCGCGCCGAAGAAGAGCGATCGCAGCTTGGGAAGGCGCGCCGCGTGCTCGGCCAGCAGCCGGATGGGGCCCGAGGCGTCGACCTCGTAGGCCTCACCCCAGCCACCGACGATGATCGCCCTGACCTCGGTGGTGTCGACGGTCTCGACGAAGCGCGCGAAGTGCTCCTCGAAGGTCTCCTTGGCATCGTAGACGTGGACCGAGAGACGCCACGCCGCCTCACCCGCCGCGGGCATGGGCGCCCCCGGCGGGCGCAGGCTCACGATGGGCAGGCCCGCGTACTCCCCACGGTAGAGACCGTCGACGTCGTCGTTGAACTCGCTGTAGTCCATCGGAAGCTCCCGTCAGGCGTGACACGACAGAACCTGTCCTACCAGAGGTGCACGACACTTTAAGAATCATGTGCGCAGGTCAGAAAGACATGAAAGCTCGGCGATGATGGACGGCATGGACAACGGTCACATCCGTCTCAATTCCGCGGTGGGACGCTGGGTTCTGCTCACCACGGTGCTCGGTTCCGGCATCGCCCTGCTGGACGGCACGGTGGTCAACGTGGCGCTGCCCGCCCTCGGCGCCGATCTCGGCGCCGACATGGCCGGGCTGCAGTGGACCGTCAACGCCTACACCCTCACCCTGGCGGGTCTGATCCTGCTGGGCGGCTCGCTCGGTGACCGGTACGGCAGGCGCAGGATCTTCCTGATCGGCGTCGTCTGGTTCGCCCTCGCCTCCGCCCTGTGCGGCCTGGCGCCCAACGTGCAGACGCTGATCGCGGCCCGCGCGCTGCAGGGCATCGGCGGGGCGCTGCTTACCCCCGGCTCCCTGGCCATCATCCAGTCGTCCTTCGACCGCGAGGACCGTCCCAGGGCGATCGGGGCGTGGTCGGGCCTGGGCGGGGTGGCCTCGGCCATCGGCCCGCTGCTCGGCGGGTGGCTGGTGGAGACGGCCGGCTGGCGCTGGGTGTTCCTGATCAACCTGCCGCTGTCGGCGCTCGTCGTGCTGGTCGCCCTGCGGCATGTCCCGGAGAGCAGGAACGCCGAGGCCGCCGGCCGGTTCGACGTGCTCGGCGCGGCGCTGGCGGCGCTGGCGCTGGCCGGGGTCACCTACGGCCTGATCGGACTGGAGGTCGTCCCGGTCGTGGCAGGCGTGTCGCTGGGCGCCGCGTTCGTCTGGCTGGAGATCAGGCGCTCGCCCAGGGCGCTCGTACCGGTCGAGGTCTTCGCGTCAAGGGTGTTCACCGCGGTCAACGTCGTCACGTTCGTCATGTACGCCGCGATGGGCGTGGTGTTCTTCCTGCTGGTGGTCCAGCTGCAGGTGTCGGCGGGCTTCTCCCCGCTGCTGGCCGGGTCCGCGATGATCCCGGTGACGATCCTGATGCTGCTGCTGTCGTCGCGCGCGGGCGAGCTGGCCAGGCGCGTCGGGCCCCGGCTGCCGATGACGGCCGGCATCCTGGTCTGCGCGGGAGCCCTGCTGCTGATGTCGCGGATCGGCCCCGGCTCGTCGTACGTGGTGGACGTGCTGCCCGTGACGACCCTGTTCGGCCTGGGTCTGTCGGCGGCGGTCGCGCCGCTCACCGCGACCGTGCTGGCCAGCGCCGACGAGCGGCACGCGGGGGTGGCCAGCGGCGTCAACAACGCCGTCGCCAGGACCGGCGGGCTGCTCGCGGTGGCCGCGATCCCCCCGCTGGCCGGGCTGACCGGTGACGCCTTCGACTCCCCCGCGATCTTTACCACCGGATTCCATACGACCATGCTGGTCAGCGCGTCGATGATGGGCCTCGCGGCGCTGCTCACCTTCCTCACCGTCCGGGGGAACGTGCTGATCCGCTCGGAGCCGAAGACCGGCTGCCCGGTGACGGCTCCCCAGCCCGGCAGGTGACCGCCCTCAGAAGGTGAACGCCTGGCTGCGGACGCTGTTGTCGAAGTTGGACACCAGCAGCTCCGGCTCGCCGACCGAGCGGACCTCGGGCAGCCGGGTGAACAGCTCGCGGAACATCGCCCTGATCTCCTGCCTGGCGAGGTTGGCCCCCAGGCAGAAGTGCGGCCCCGGACCGCCGAAGCCCACGTGGGGCTTGGTGTCCCGGGTGATGTCGAACCGGTCGGCGTCCGGGAAGACCGTCTCGTCGCGGTTGGCCGAGCCGTAGAAGAGCACCACCTTGTCGCCCGCCTTCAGCTGCAGGCCGCGCAGGTCGTAGTCCTCGGTGACGGTGCGGCGGAACTGCATGATGGGGGAGACGTAACGGACCATCTCCTCGATGGCGCCGCCGATGTGGGCGTCGAAGTCGTCCACCAGCAGGCGCCGCTGCTCGGGGTTGTCGGTCAGCAGCTTGATACCGTGCGCCATGGTGTTGCGGGCCGTCTCGTTGCCCGCCACGAGCAGGAGCGTGAAGAACGACCCCAGCTCCCTGTCGGTCAGCCTCTCACCGTCGACGTTGGCGGTGACCAGCGCGGAGACCAGGTCGTTGCCCGGTGCCCCCGAGCGCTCCCTGCCCAGGTTGATCACCAGGCGCTGCAGGGCGAGCAGCGCGAGCGTGTTCTGGGCGGCCATCCTGACCGTGTGCGCCAGGCTGGGCCGCACGCCGGAGTAGGCGGTGGAGATGTCGACGTGCTGGTGGACCCTGGCCCGCACGTCGTCGGGGACGCCCATCATGTCGCAGATGACGTGGATGGGCAGTTTGGCGGCCACCTGCGTGACGAAGTCGCCGGGTCCCGAGGCCGTCACGTCGTCGACGATCCGCGCGCACGCGGCGTCGATGTCGCCCTGCAGGTTGCTCAGCATCTTCGGGCTGAACGCGCGAGAGACGATGCGGCGGAGCCGGGCGTGCCGGGGGTCGTCCATGTTGACCATGGACTCGCCGAACACGTGCTTGACCCAGCCGGGCGGCTCGGGGCTGGTCACGCCGGGCTCGCTGGAGAACACCTTGGCGTTGCGGCTGGCCTCCACCACGTCGGCGTGCCTGACCAGCGCGTAGAAACCCTTGCCCGAGCGGAGCAACGGCACCCGCTTCTCCTCGAAGAACACCGGCCGGTCGAGATCCCGAAGCCGCGCGAACGCCTCATGCCGCTCCTTGAGCGGCCGCCGCCAGAATCCCAGGTCGGCCAGGTCGATTTCCATGCTTCCAATCCTGGCATGTTCTTTACCCGTACCGGCCACGTGAATTTCATATCCTTGTGGGCCGCGTGTCCGAATTATCGGAAACCATTACGGCTATGAGAGCCGTGTTTCTCGTCTCCATTGCCTTCACCTCCCTTCTGGTCTCCATCTCCCCCTCCATGGCGAGCGCCTGCTCCGGCGTACCCTCCGACTTCGACGGCGACGGACGGGCCGATCTCGCGGTCGCCGCGCCCTACACCCGCTCCGGCGGCCACGCCCGCGCGGGGGCGGTCACCGTCCTGTACGACATGCGCACCGCCCGGAGGCTGACCCAGGACGACCCCGGCGTGCCCGGCGAGAGCGAGACCGGGGACGCGTTCGGCTCGGCGCTGGCGACCGGTGACTTCGACGGTGACCGCTGCGCCGACCTGGCCGTGGGCGTCTCCGAGAAGGACCGCTCCCGGCCGGGAGCCGACGGCGACGGAGTGGTGCTGCTGTTCCACGGCTCGCCGGACGGCCTGCGGCCCGGCAGGGTGATCGACGCCGGTGACCTGGGCCGCGAGCGCGACTCCGGCCGGTTCGGGGCCGCGCTCGCGGCGGGGGACCTGGACGGAGACGGGGACGACGAGCTGGTGATCGGCGCCCCGGGGCTGGGGGGCGGCGCGGTCGGGGTGTACGGGTTCAGCGGACGCGAGCCGTACATGATCACGCAGCGGACCGGATGGGTGGGACAGCCCGAGAAGGAGACCGACCAGTTCGGCGCGGTGCTCGCCACCGGGGACTTCGACGGCGACGGACGGGCCGAGGTCGCCGTGGGCGCGCCCGCGGACACGGTCCTGAAGAACGGCCAGGGCTCGGTCACCGTGCTCGACGTCCGGCGGCGGAAGGCGACCTTGCTCACCCAGGACAGCCCGGGGATCAGCGGCCGCGCCGAGGCCTGGGACTTCTTCGGCGAGGCCCTGGCATCCGGTGACTTCAACGCCGACGGCCACGCCGACCTGGCGATCGGCGTACCGGGCGAGGGCCTGACCGAGAACCAGCGGGCGATGGACTACGGCGACGGCACGGTGCACGTCGTCTACGGCTCCCGCGCCGGGCTGCGCACCGCGGTCTCGGAAACCTGGTCGCAGCGCTCCCTGAAGGGGGAACCGCGCTACTTCGACCGCTTCGGCGCCGCCCTCGCCGCCGGAGACCTCAACGGTGACGGCGACGACGAGCTGGCGATCGGGGTGCCGGGTGAGAACGCCGTCCAGGTGCTCGCGGGTACCCGCTCCGGCGGGCTCACCAAGAACGACAACCTGCTGATCACCGGCGAGGGCGGCGACTTCGGCGGGGCTCTGGCCATGGTCGCGGGCCGCGGCCTGGTCATCGCCGCCCCGCACGACGGCAGGCTCACCCTGCTGCGCGGGACCGTGCGGAAGGGCCCCTACCCCGGCATCCGCCCGTCGACGGCGAGGACGCTGGCCACCGCCGCCAAGGGCACCCTGTTCGGTTACGCCCTCACAAACTCGTCCTCACCCCGGTAGACGACCGTTTTCTTCGACTCGCTACCTAAGATGATGGTCATGTTCGACGCACAGCACAGGACCGTCCGCGACCTACGCCGAGGCAACCGGGCGATAGTGCTGCGCGCCCTCTACTTCGAGGGACCCGCCAGCCGCCAGGAGCTCAGTGAGACCATCGGGCTCAGCCCCGCCACCGTGAGCAACGTGACGGGAGATCTGCTGGCGAGCGGGACCATCGTCGAGGCGGGCCTGGCCGACTCCGACGGAGGCAGGCCGCGCGTGTTGCTACGGGTCAACACCACCCACGGCTACGCCATCGGCGTCGACGTCGGCGAGACGCACGTGCACGTCGAACTCTTCGACCTGGACATGAACCGCCAGGCCAAGGCCGAGTACGCGCTCCGCCCGACCCGGCACGACGTCGATCTGGTCGTCCGCCACATCATCGAGGGCATCGACGTGGTCCTGAACGAGAGCGGCGTGCCCGCCGAACGGGTGCTCGGCGTGGGGGTGGGCGTTCCCGGCGTCGTCGAGACGGGGCCCGACGCCCTGATCCACGCCCCGACCTTCGGATGGGACGCGGTCCCCCTCGGCAGGCTCCTGCGGGCGGGCACCGACCTGCCGCTCTTCGTGGACAACGGCGCCAAGTCGATGGGGCAGGCCGAGCTGTGGTTCGGCGTCGGGCGCAGGGCCAGGCACGCCGTGGTGGTGCTGATCGGCTCGGGAGTCGGGGCGAGCATCATCACCGACGGAACCACGTACCTGGGGGCCAACAGCAGCGCCGGCGAGTGGGGCCATACGAAGATCATGGTCGGCGGGCACCGGTGCCGCTGCGGCGGAGAGGGCTGCCTGGAGGCGTACGTGGGGGCCAGGGGCATTCTGGAACGTGCCGGGGTCTGGACGGAGAGCGTCGACGAGCAGGCCGCGCTGGCCGAACTGGTGGCCGGCGGTTCCCCCGTCATCGACGAGACCGTCACCTATCTGGGCATCGGCCTGGCCAACCTGATCAACCTGTTCAACCCTGAGCGGATCATCATCGGCGGCTGGGCCGGCGTGCTGCTCGGCGAGCACCTGCTGACGAGGATCAGGAAGGTCGCCGCGGACAACTGCCTGGCGCAGCCGTACAAGACGGTCTCCATCGGTCTGGGCCGCCTCGGCGTCGACTCCGTCGCGCTGGGCGCGGCCACCCTCGTGATCGAGAACTTCCTGCAGGTCGGCACGACCTCGAAGCCGAACGGCGCTCCCAGGCGTCCCCGGAACCGCGCCGGGATCTGACCGTTCGTTCCGGCTCGTTCCGCAGCAGGACGGGAAGGGCCCGTCCCATGCGGCGGGCCGTGCGGCCGGGACACCGGAGAGCCGGGCCGCACGCCCCCGGGAGGCTAACGGATACGCGTCCTGACCTTGACCAGGCGGGAAATCTCCTTGCGGAGCTTACCGATGTCGGCCTTCGCGTCGGCGGTGACGATCACACCGAACCTGACCGTGGCGACGCCCCGGCGCGAGCCCGCCCAGGCGCGGATCCGCACCGTCGTCGAGTCGCCCTTGTCGAGGGAGGTGATCCAGCAGGAAAGGTCACGGCGTTTGACCGAGCACTTGACGCTGCGCGGCTTGGAGATCACCTTGATCTTGCGGAACCGGTTGGGGAAGTCCCCGATGAGTGCCACGTAGTGCTGGCCACTGGCCTTCCTGTTACTGACCTTGATCGTGTAGACGAGGGATCCCCCCCGGCGGACGTGCTTGGGGAAGGAGATCACGTACCTGAAGTCGGTGGGCGCCGCGGCGGTGGGTGACACGGCGGGTGCGGTGGGTAGCGCGGACCTGGCGGCCGAGGCGGGGGGCTGGACGAGGAGGGTGCCACCCAGCGCCATGGCGAGAACCATGGCGCCGAGTCTCGTGGTGAGGGGACTCATAAGCCGCATCATCCAACAACTCTTCAGGAATTCCTCTGGTGCTTTAGGTCAGTACCGCCTGTCCTGCCGGAATGGTGAACCGGGCACCGGTCTTCGCCGGAGCGCCGCGCCTGCTGATGTAGTCGAGCGTGCGGAAGTCGGCGTGCAACTCCTGTGGCGTGACCCGGCAGACGATGTAACCGCGCCGCTGGTCGAGGTAGGAGATGTGCGGGTTCTCGGCGATCGTCGCGGCGACCCGGCTCTCGTCACGGTAACCGTCACCGTCGCTGGCGATCGAGGAGGTGACGAGTTCCACCGCGATCCGGGGCGAGTCCGGGTCGTCGAAGTCGAGCCTCAGGTCCGCCGCGTGGTGCATGTGCGCGTCTCCGGTCAGCACCACCGGGTTGGCCGCGCCCGTGTCCCGGAATCCGGTCAGCAGGCGGGTGCGCTCGGCGGCGTAGCCGTCCCAGGAGTCCATGTTGACCTCGGTGCCCGGCCCGACCCTGGAGTCACGCTGGGCCATCAGGATCTGCTGGCCGACCAGGTTCCAGCGGGCGCCGGAGCTCGCGAGACCGTCGAGCAGCCAGCTCCGCTGGTCCTCGCCGAGCAGGGTGCGCCCGGTGGCCAGCCTGTCGTCGCAGCCGGACCTGAGCCCGTCCTCGCAGGCCTGGTCGTCGCGGAACTGCCGGGTGTCGAGCAGGTGGAAACGGGCCAGCGGCCCCCAGTCCACCCGGCGGTGGACCCGCATCGCCGCCCCGCCGGGCACGCTCGTCCGGCGCAGCGGCATGTTCTCGTAGTAGGCCTGGAAGGCGTTGGCCCTGCGCCGGGCGAACGCCGGGTCCCCGGAGCTGGAGACCTCTCCCGCCCAGTTGTTCTCGATCTCATGGTCGTCGAAGGTCACCAGCCACGGCGCGACCGCGTGCGCCGCCTGCAGGTCGGCGTCGCTCTTGTACTGCGCGTGCCGCATCCGGTAGTCGGCCAGCGTGGCGCAGGTGCCCGAGGTGTGCTGCCGTACGCTCCCGGCGAGGGCCGTGTACCCCCGTGGCGCGTACTCGTACATGTAGTCGCCCAGGTGGACGACCAACTCGGGATCCTGCTCGGCCAGCCTCCGGTACGCCGTGTAGAAACCGTGCTCGTAGTGGGCGCAGGCGGCGATGGCGAAGGTCAGCGGGGACGATGAAGACACAGCGGACACTGCGGACACCGAGGACGGGGCGGTGCGGGTGCGGCCGGTCGGCGACAGGTGGCCCTCGGCCCGGAAACGGTAGAAGTACTCCCGGCCTGGCTCCAGGTGGTCCACCTCGACGTGGACGCTGTGCGCCCGCTGCCGGCGCGCGGTCTCGGTGCCCGCGCGGACCACCTTGGCGAACCGCTCGTCGGTGGCGAGCTGCCATTCGACATCCACGTCCCTGGCCGGCATCCCGCCCCGGCCGTCCGGGCCGAGCGGGTCGAGGGCGAGCCTGGTCCACAGCACGACGCCGTCCGCCGACGGGTCGCCGGAGGCGATGCCGAGCCTGAACGGGTCGCCGGCGAGGGTCCGGGCCGGGCCGTGCCCGGCCCCGGTGAGCAACAGGCCGCCCGCACCGGCGGCGGCGGAAAGAAACACTCTGCGTGACAGCTTCTGCTCCACGCCCCCAGTGCAACCGCCCCACCTTTCCCCGCCATGGCCTGAGCATCAAGGCAGGATGAACAGCCGTTGCACAGGCAAGTGCCTTACCCAGGGTGACTTAACACCGGCCGACCGGCGGGCGACATCGAGGCGAAGGGTCGGCTTCCCCGCGGTGGCCGCGCCCGAACCCCGGAGTGACGGTTCAGAAGGCGACGGCCTCCGCGGCGGTGAACCCGAGCGGGCGGGTCACCCCAGGTAGGGCTTGAGGTGGGGGGTGAGGGCGCCGCAACCCAGGTATTTCTCCACGGTGTGGAAGTCGAGCCAGTCGAGGTTGACCAGCGCCTCCTGGTCGACGCCGGTGAAGCAGGTCCGCAGCCCCGGCGGGATCGCCGCGATGTCGTCCTTGTCGGCGATGTTCACCCACCGCCTGACCTTGGGAGGCCGGCCGCCCCAGCCGTTGACCGGTGCGGGCACCAGGCGCTCGAAGATCACATTGCGCATGCCGAGCGGGCTGCCCAGAGTGATCAGCAGGTCGACCTCCAGGTCGGGGTTGGCCCAGAGCGTCTCGTAGGTCACCACGCTGCCCAGCGAGTGCGCGATCACCACCCTGGGCCGGTTCCGCCTGATCACCTCGGCCACGGCCGCCCTCGACTTCTCGCGCGCCTCGCTCCCGGCCACCATGTAGGCGGCGACCTCGGGACAGAAGAACCTGGCGAAGTCGACGGCGTTGCCCTGCAACCGGTCCAGCAACCAGCCGGTCATCCGGTGCAGGGCGCCGGTCAGCCCCTCCCCCACCGAGTCGAGCTGCTTGGCCCAGGCGACGAAGACCTCCTGGGCACCGACGTTCATGCTCCGCACCGCGCGCCTGGAGTCGTCCTTGCTCTCACCCAGCAGGTGGGCGTAGTAGGCGATCTCGGTGATGTAGCGCTCCTTGGCGTGCGGCTTGCCGCCGGTCAGGCCCTTGTGCAGGTAGCGGTCCCACTTGTCGCGCATCGCGACCGCCGCGCCGCTGACCGAGTTACCCGCGTCGCGGTAGTAGCGGTACTTACCGATACCGTGCACCCCGACGATCGTGTCCATCCGCCCCCGCCTTCTGTGTTGGATGCCCGGTTTTCACGGGTGTCGATGGCATACGCCCCGAGCAACTGTGGCGGAAGCGAGCCCCGCGCCACAAGACCACGGCGGCACCGGCGAAAACCGTCAACGGGCTCATGGTCCGTGGATCGCGCATGACGCGTCGCTGTGCGCGGATCGATCCCGCGGGCAGCGGCGGCGGGCGGGGCCGACACCGACTTCGCGGCCGATGTTCTCTACCTGCTGCTTCGCGGCTTCTGTTTCGCCGGCGCCGAGGCCCCGGACTGTGGGCGGGCGAACGGGTCGGTGCGGCCGTCTCCCGGCTGACCGATCGGCCCGGAGAGCACGGGCGGAGCGCCTGTCGCCGCACTCGCCGTATCGACCACTGCGGGGGCGGCGGCCTTCGCGGCGAGCGCGAGCCGAGCCGTATGGGGTGCTATTCGGAGACCGGGTGGCGGGCTTTCAGGAGGGAGAGGAAGGCGCGGAACAGCCCCGGCATGTCGATCTCGTCGGGGGCGAGCAGCCACTGGAGCTGGAGTCCGTCCATCACCGCGAACATCAGCGGCGCGGCCTGCTCGGGGGTGAGGCCGGCGGGCAACTCGTCGCCGAGTTCGGCGCGGATCACCTCGGCCATCCAGGCGCGGGAGGTTCCGTAGCGCTCCTTGAAGAAATCCCTGGCCGGGTGGTCCTCGATCACGCTCTCCGCGGAGAGCACGGTGAAGGACTGCACGATGCCGCGGCGCTGTGCGTTGTACTCGACCAGCGCGGCCACGGTGTCCAGCGTGATCGCTCCCCCCTCACCGGGCAGCACGAGCACGTCGAGGTTGCGCTCGTCGCGCAACTGCAGAACCTCGGCGAGCAGCCGATCCTTGCTCGGGAAGTAATGCAGCACCCCCTGCTGGCTGAGGCCCACCCGCTCGGCGATCGATGCGATCGACGCCCCCGTGTAGCCGCGTTCGGCGAACACGTCGAGCGCGGCCAGCAGGATCTCCTCCCGCCGGCTCTCGCGCGATCCTCGGCGTCGCACCATGCGTCAACTCCTCTCGTCGCGCCGAGCCTAACGTGATCAGCAAGAATAACAATTACATATCATGACCTACCGACTATTCGGTAATTGCGGGCATACTCCCGAGGGAAGGCGCGTACAGCGAGGCTCAAGGAGATCACGTGGCCGGACCCCTCGTCGTCGGTCCAGGGAGGCCCGGCGTTCTCCCGGCCGCCGCACGCGCTGGTTTCGCGCGCCGCCTCGCCCTCGCCGGCCCCGGTTCCCCGACGACGCTCCGCGCGACCGCCGGAGGAACCGGCCCGCACTCTTCCTCTTCTCCTCGATCCGCGTGATCGTGGGCACAGTTCTGGTCACCCGCATCAAGGAGGTTCGCTGACCGTGTCGGGAATCGAGCACGACGACATCGTGGAACAGGCGCTGAGCAAACTCGACCTGGACACCAAGGCACGCATCCTGGCCGGTCAGGACATGTGGAGCCTGCCCGCGGCGCCCGGCGCCGGCCTCGATGCGATCGTCATGTCGGACGGGCCGATCGGCGTCCGAGGCGCCAGGTGGACGGCCGACGACCCGTCCATCGCCCTGCCGAGCCCGACCGCCCTGGCCGCGACCTGGGATGTGGCGCTGGCCCGCCGCGTCGGCAACCTGCTGGCCCAGGAGGCCCGCCGCAAGGGCGTTCACGTGCTGCTGGCACCGACCGTCAACCTGCACCGCTCCCCCCTCGGCGGCCGGCACTTCGAGTGCTACTCCGAGGACCCGATGCTGAGCGGCGAGATCGCCGCCGCTTACGTCACCGGAGTCCAGGAGGGCGGGGTCGCCGCCATGGTCAAGCACTTCGTGGCCAACGACTTCGAGACCGAGCGGATGACCGCCAACGTCCTGGTCGGCGAGCGCGCCCTGCGCGAGCTCTACCTGGCCCCCTTCGAGCTCGTGGTGAAGAAGGCGGGGCCGTTCGGCGTCATGGCGGCCTACAACAGCGTCAACGGGCCCACCATGACAGAACATGACGAGCTGCAGAACAAGGTCCTGCGCGACGAGTGGGGTTTCGACGGCGTCATCGTCTCCGACTGGACGGCCGCCCGCGACACGATCCGCGCCGCGCTCGGCGGGCTCGACATCGCCATGCCCGGCCCCGGCACCGTGTACGGCCCGGCGCTCGCGGCGGCCGTACGCGCCGGAGAACTGGACGAGGAGGTCGTGGACGAGCACGCACGCCGGGTGCTGACCCTGGCCCGCCGGGTGGGCGCCCTGGAGGGCGCGTCCCGCGCCGAACCCCTTCCGGCCGTCGACGGGGAGGCGCTGGCCCGTGAGGTCGCGGCGGCGTCGTTCACGCTGGTGCGCAACGACGGCGTCCTGCCGTTCGGCCCGGACACGAGCGTGGCCCTCATCGGAGGAGCGGCGAAGGAGGCCCGCGTGATGGGCGGGGGCAGCGCGCAGGTCTTCCCCTCCCATGTCGTGTCACCGTACGACGGGCTCGCGTCCGCGGGGATCCGGATGACCTACGCCCGCGGGGCCGACCCCAGCGGCAGGTTCAACCCGGCGCGCTTCCCGCTGCGCGCGGTCTGCCGGGCGGAGGACAGGCGGGTGCTCGGCGATTTCCCGCTGTCCGAGGGGGTGATCCAGTGGCTCGGCGAGATGCCGGAAGGCGTGGCCTTCCAAGAGTTGCGCAGCGTCGAGATCACCGGCACGTTCACTCCCGCGGTCGGCGGCGTGCACCGGCTCTCGATCGAGGGAGTCGGCCGCTTCCGGCTCGTCGTCGGCGGGCAGGCCCGCTTCGACGGGAAGATGGTCCCGGAGGGCGATGACCCGATCGCGTTGTTCATGATGCCGCCGCGCACCGTCGTCGACGTGGATCTGCGCGCCGGGGAGCCGGTCGACGTCCACCTCGAGCACACGCTGCCCCGGTCCGGCCTGCTGTCGTTCCCCTTCGTCGGCGCCACGCTCGGTCACCGGGAGCCGTCGCCCGGTTCGGACGAGCTGATCGAGGAGGCCGTACGGGTCGCCTCGGCGGCGGACGTCGCCGTGGTCGTCGTGGCCACGACCAAGGAGGTGGAGAGCGAGGGCTTCGACCGCACGTCGCTGAAGCTGCCCGGCCGCCAGGACGAGCTGGTGTCCCGGGTGGCCGCCGCCAACCCGCGGACGGTCGTCGTGGTCAACGCCGGCTCCCCTGTGGAGATGCCGTGGCGGGAAGAGGTCGCGGCCATCCTGCTCACCTGGTTCCCCGGCCAGGAGGGTGGCCACGCGCTGGCCGACGTGGTGCTCGGCCGTACGGAGCCGGGCGGCCGCCTGCCGACCACCTGGCCCGGCGTGCTCGAGGAGTGTCCGGTCATCGACGTCACCCCCGTCGACGGTGTGCTGCGGTACGAGGAGGGCGTCTTCGTCGGCTACCGCGCCTGGGAGCGGGCGGGGACGGCTCCCGCCTACGGGTTCGGAGCCGGTCTCGGATACACGACCTGGCACTACGAGTCCGCCGGGTACGCCGACGGGACGCTCACCGTCCGGGTGCGCAACACCGGCGACCGTCCCGGCCGCGAGGTGGTGCAGGTCTACCTGGCACCCGCGGTGCCCGACGAGTCCCGGCCCGCCCGCTGGCTGGTCGGGTTCGCCGTCGCCGAGGCCGGCCCCGGCGAGACCACCGAGGTGCCCGTCGAGATCCCGCGCCGCGCGGCCGAGGTCTGGAGCGAGCAGGGATGGCGCCTGGTCTCCGGGGACTACGTGCTCCAGACCGGGCATTCACTCGACGACATCCGCCTCACCACCGCCATAACCCTGTAGGAGACTCCCGCGTACGCGGTGGCGGCCCGCTGGGGCGTTCAGGGCCCCAGCGGTTTCAGCGAGCTCTTCGAGGCCGGGCCCGGCGTCCCACCCCGCGGGTTCCGAGGCCGATTCCGCCTGAGCGTCATCCAGGAGTGAGCGGGGACACCACCGGCCGCCGGCTGGGAAAGACCGAAGACGCGCGGATCTGGAAGTCGGCCGAGAAGAGGCGGCCGTGGTCACCCTCGCGCCCTTCGATGCGGTCGACGAGCAGTTCCACCGCCGCCTGGGCGGTCTCGCCGGGCAGGAAGCTGAGCGTGCTGATCGGCGGGTCGGTGTAGGCGGCCGCCGGATCCTCCGTGGTGCAGACGAGCAGCAGGTCGTCGGGGACGGAGCGGCCGAGCCTGCGGATCGTGTCCAGCAGGAGTGGCGAGCTGACCTCGACCAGGGTGAACAGCGCGTCCGGCGGGACCGGGGCGGCGAGCAGTTCCCGCACGGCGTCGAGCGTGTGTTGCACACCGGGGCCGGGCAGGTAGACGATCCAGGGTTCACGGTCCCGCTCGGCACACCAGTCCTGGTAGGCGCCCACGGACTGCTGGTGGAAGCAGGCTGTGGCCGCGGCCGCGACGACCGCGATCCGTTCGGCACCGGCGTCCTCCAGGTGATCGAGGACCTGGCGTACGGCGCCGTCGTTGTCGAAGTCGACCCATCGGCCGATCTCCTGTACTCCGCTCGTGACCTCCGCCAGGGCCCGGCGATCGGAGACCACGGGGACGCCCGCTGCGAGGAAGTCTCCGACCATCGGATCTCCCGCGACCGGGTCGACGACGAACACGCCGTCCAGCGGCATGTCCAGCCAGCAGTCCCCCGGCCCGGAGGTCGGCAACAGGACGACGCCGTATCCATGGGACAGAGCCACCCGGGTCGTGGCGATGACGAGTTGCGAGAAGTAGGCCAGATCGGTGTACACCCACGGTGTCTCGACGTACTCACGTGCCGCGAGGCCGAGCAGCCGGGTGTGCCCCTTGCGTAGGAGCCGTGCCGTGGCGTTCGGGCGGTAGCCGAGAGCTCGCGCCACCCTCTGCACATGCTCGCGGGTGGCCGCGGGAAGCCGACCGGTCCCGTTCAGCGCGTCCGACACGGTCGTCTTGGACACCCCCGCGGCACTGGCCACATCCACGAGGCGAACCCGGACCGTGCGCTCTGACTGGCTCATGGAAACGATCCTGTCATCCTGCCGGGCGCTGCCGCCACCCGTCCAACCATTGCAGAATCGTTCCGCCAACCTCTTGTGCAGGAACGTTCCTTCACGAATACTCACTGCAATCTCAGCCGCACATCGGATCGTTGCGGCCCGTTCAGAAAGAGGTGATCTGATGCGCACCTCCCGTTTGGTCGCGGCGACCGCCCTGCTCGCCCTCGCGGTCAGCGCCTGCGGCGGCGCCACAAGCGCCGGTAAGGACGGCGGCTCCGCCGCTTTCGAGATCACGAAGGACACTCCGGCGGCCAAGGGCGCCGTGGACTCGGTGACCTGGTCGCTGTACGCCGAACCGCAGTCCCTGGACTACGTGTACGCCTTCGACTACCACCCCAACACCGTGCTCGCCAACATATGCGAGCAGCTCATGCGGATCACTCCCGACCTGAAGGTGGAGCCCGGCCTGGCCAGTGCCGCGACCTCACCCGACCCCAAGCGCTGGGTCTACACGATCCGCTCCGGGGTGAAATTCCACGACGGCTCCACGCTCACCGCCGACGACGTCGTCGCCAGCATGCGCCGCCACCTCGATCCCAAGGTCGGCTCGTACTGGGTCTCCGCCTACACGAACGTCGACAAGATCGAGAAGACCGGGCCGATGGAGGTCACGGTCCATCTGAAGCAGCCCGACCAGCTCTTCAACGAGGAGATGGGCACCTCCGCCGGAACCATCGAGAGCGCCGCCTCCCTGGCCAAGGAGGGCTACGGCACCCCGGATGTCGGAGTCAACTGCACCGGCCCCTTCTCACTCGACTCATGGCAGAAGGGCCAGTCGATCAACCTCAAGAAGTTCGACGACTATTGGGACCCGTCGCTCGTACCCAAGGTGAACACGATCAAGAACGTGTTCATCCCGGACCCCGCCGCCCGCGTCAACGCGCTGCTCTCCGGCGAGGTCGACGGCGGTTACCTGCTGCCGCCCCCCGGGTTCCCCAAGCTCCGCACCGCCGACAGCGGCACGCTCTACTTCGGTCCCAACACGACGGCCGTGAACCTGATCCCCACCGACCTCAAGGGCACGCTCGGTGATGTCAAGGTCCGCAAGGCGCTGTCCATGGCGCTCGACCGCGACGGCATCATCAAGGCCGCCGCGGGCGGAGTCGCCACACCGGCGAAGGCGCCCGGCGCCACCGGCGCCTGGGGAATCGCCCCGGAGGCGGCCAAGGAGTACTACGCCAAGCTTCCGCCCCTCACCAGGGATGTCGCCGGGGCGAAGAAGCTGATCGAGGAGGCCGGCGCCTCCGGCAAGAAGATCGTGATCGCGACCAGTACGCTCTCCCCGGAGATCAGCGTCATCGCCAACGCGGTGCAGTCGGCGGGGCAGGCCATCGGCCTGAAGGTCGAGCTGAAGGCGGTCGCCCCGGATGCCTACACGGCGCTGTTCTCCGACCCGAAAGCCCGCGAGGGCATCGACCTGGTCATGACGATCTGGTACGACTCCACCCCCGACCCGCTGGAGTTCTACGGGATCCTGGAGACGGGCAACTTCGCCAACTACGGCGGCTACTCCAACCCCGAATACGACGCCCTGGTCGATGAGGCCAACACCCAGGCCGACCCGGCCGCACGCGCCGCGACGATCGCCAAGCTGCAGGAGATCGCCGTCCGCGATGTGGTCTGGATCCCGCTGTACGAGGTGCCGCACAGCATGTTCCTCAACAAGCGGCTCACCGGCGCGCCGACCAGCATCTCCCAGCTTGTCTTCCCATGGGCCGCTCGTCTGGGTTCGGCCAGTTGAGTTCGACCATGGCGGGCTTTCTCCTTCGCCGGATCACCGGGATCATCGCGACACTGCTCATCACGTCGTTCCTGGTCTTCGGCTCGGTCCATCTCGCCCCCGGCGACCCGGCGTCCTTCCTCCTGGGAGGGCGCTCGGCGTCACCGGCGGCCGTCGCGGCCATCAAAGAGCAGTACCACCTGAACGACCCGTTCCTGATCCAGTACACCAAGTGGATCAGCGGCGTCGTCACCGGTGACTTCGGCAAGTCCGTGCAGTTCCGGCAGGACGTGGGCGGTCTGATCACCGCCCGGCTGCCGACGACGCTGTGGCTCATCGGCTACGCCGGCCTGCTCATCCTGATCGGAGGGCTGGCGTTCGGGGCGCTGGCCGCGCTGCGGCGGGGCATCGTCGACCGGATGGTCCTCATCGGCACGGGCGTCGCCACGGCCACCCCGTCGTTCGTCGCCGCGATCGGGCTGATCTCGCTGTTCTCCGTCCAGCTGGGCTGGTTCCCCGCCTTCGGCAACGGCAGCGGTTTCGGCGACCGGATCAGCCATCTGACGCTCCCGGCGGCGGCGCTCGCCCTGACCTTCGTCGGCCTGCTGGCCCGGGTGACCCGTACCTCGATGCTGGAGGAGCTGGGACGCGAGCACGTCGAGGTGGCCCGCTCACGCGGGGTGCCCGGCTCGGACGTGGTGCGGCGGCACGTGCTGCGCAACGCCCTCGGCCCGATCACCACGGTGGCCGGGACGATCGTGGCCGGCCTGCTGGTCGCCACCTCGATCGTGGAGACCGCCTTCGGCCTGTCCGGGGTCGGCCAGTTGCTGGTCAGCTCCGTCACCGTCAAGGACTTCCCTGTCGTGCAGGCCGTCAGCCTGCTGGTGGTGCTGGCCTTCGTCTCCGCCAACCTCGTCGTCGACCTGGTCCATCCGCTCATCGACCCCCGCCTGTCCCACGCGAAGGGAGGCACGAGATGACCGCCCTGCCCGTCCACCGGCGCAGGCTCCTCGCACCGCTGGCCCGCCTCGCGGGAGGCGACAAGCTCGTCACGACCGCCCTCGCCGTGCTGACCGTGCTGATCATCGCGGCGGTCCTCGCCCCGCTGATCGCTCCGCACGACCCCGACGCCGTCGACCTGTCCGCGACCTTGAGCGGCTCCACCCCCGACCACCTGCTGGGCGCCGACCAGTCCGGCCGCGACGTCCTGTCCCGGCTGATCTTCGGTGCCCGGACGGGACTGCTCGGCCCGCTGGTGGTCGTGGTCGTGTCGACGGTGCTCGGCATGCTGATCGGGGTGACCGCCGCCTGGCACGGCGGAGTCGTCGACTCCGTGCTGTCGCGCGCCATGGAGCTCGTCTTCTCCTTCCCCGCCCTGCTGCTGGCCATCATCCTGGTGGCGGTCTTCGGTGTCGGGCTGACCGCTCCGGTCATCGCGATGAGCGTCGCCTACGCCCCGTACGTCGGCCGGTTGGCACGCAGCGTGGCCCTGCAGGAGAAGGCCCGCCCCTACATCCAGGCGTACCGGGTGCAGGGCTGGTCGGGCTGGGTGATCTGCGTGAAGCATCTGCTTCCCAACATCGCTCCGCTGATCCTCGCCCAGTCCGCGATCAACTTCGGGTACGCGCTCATGGATCTCGCGGCACTCTCCTTCCTCGGCTTCGGTGTGCAGCCGCCCACCGCCGACTGGGGCGCGATGATCAACGAGGGCTCCTCGGCCCTGCTCCAGGGCGCGACGCTCCCCGCCCTCGCCCCCGGCGTCGCCATCGTGATCACGGTGGTCGCGTTCGGCATCGTCGGCGAGTCCATCGCCGATCGCGTCGCCAGGCGGGAGCAGTGATGACCACTCGGCTACTGGAGATCGAGAACCTGACCGTGCGGCTCGCGGCCGGCAAGGCCGCGCGCCCCATCCTCGACGGTGTGTCGCTGCACGTCGAGCGGGGTGAGGCCGTCGGGCTGGTCGGCGAGTCCGGATCGGGCAAGTCCGTCACCTGCCGCTCGGTGCTGGGGTTGCTCCCCGGGGGAGCGCGGGCCGCCGGCAGCCTGCGGGTGGACGGAGCGGACATCCTGACGATGTCCTCCACCCGGCTTCGCGAGCTGCGCCGCCGCGACGCCTCCATGATCTTCCAAGACCCTCGGGCCTCCATCAACCCGCTGCGCAGGATCGGCGACTTCGTCACCGAAGGGATGCGGGCCGGCGGTGTGTCACAGAAAGACGCGCTCAAGCGGGCCGAGGAGTTGCTGGAGTCGGTCGGCATCCGTGAGCCGCGCGCGGCCCTGCGCAGGTACCCGCACGAGTTCTCCGGCGGCATGCTGCAGCGCGTGATGATCGCCGGCGCGCTCGCCGGCGGGCCCCGGCTGCTGCTGGCCGACGAGCCCACCACGGCACTGGACGTCACCACCCAGGCCGAGGTCATCTCGATCCTCACCAGGCTGCGGGCCGAGCGTGACATGGGGATGCTCTTCGTCACCCACGACCTGGAACTGGCCGCGGCGATCTGCGACCGCATCTACGTGATGTACGCGGGACGGATCGTCGAGGCGCAGTCCACCGAAGGGCTCTTCGGCCGCCCCCGCCATCCGTACACCTCGGGACTGCTGGCCGCGACCCCGCGGCTGGGGTCGGACGAGCCGCCGCACGGCGTCCCCGGGCGTCCGGTGTCACTCGCCGAGAGCCCGGCCGGATGTGCCTTCGCGGCCCGCTGCGCCCACGCCCAGCCCGCCTGCACGCAGGAGGAACCCGTCCGGCGGGAGATCGACGGTGCCCAGGTGGCCTGCCTGCGCGCGGAGGAGCTCATCCATGACTGAGTACACACTGGAGGTCGAGAACCTGCGCAAGTCGTTCGGCGACCAGGTGGCCGTCGACGACGTCTCCTTCTCGCTGAAGCCCGGCGGCTCCCTGGCCATCGTGGGCGAGTCGGGATCGGGGAAGACGACGACCGCGCGGATGCTCGTCGGCCTGGAGCGGCCGGACGCCGGCCGGATCCGCGTCGGCGGCCGGGACCGCTCGGATGTGGCCCGCGGCAAGGCGACCCGGCTTGCCCGTGCCCGAGAGCTCCAGATGGTCTTCCAGGACCCCTATCTCTCGCTCGACCCCCGCGTCAGCGTCGCGCAGTGCGTCGAGGAACCGCTGCGCCTGCACTTCGGGATGAGCCCGCGGGAACGGCGGGCCCGCCGCGACGAACTGCTGGAGCGGGTCGGTCTCGGCGAGCGGGAGGCGGACGCGCTCCCCAGACGGCTGTCCGGCGGCCAGCGCCAGCGCGTCGCCATCGCCCGCGCGCTGGCGACCGAGCCGAAGGTGCTGATCCTGGACGAGGCGACCGCCGCACTCGACGTGTCCATCCAGGCCCAGATCCTCGACCTGCTCTCGGAGATCCACCGTGACACCGGCGTCGGATATCTGTTCGTCACCCACAACCTGGCGCTCGTCCGGCACATCGCCGACGACATCCTCGTGCTCTACCAGGGCCGCGTGGTCGAGTACGGCCCGAGCCGGCAGGTGCTGGCCGCCCCCGAGCATCCCTATACCCGCCTGCTACTGCACTCGGTGCCGCGCCCCGGCTGGGACCCCGCCCAGATCGCGGCGGACCGACGTGCCCTCGCGACCGATTCGAAGGAGATCTCATGACGGACCTCGCCTACCTCGCCGCGACCGAGGCCCTGCGGCTGTTCCGGTCCCGCGAGCTGTCCCCCGTCGAGCTGATGACCTCCGTCATCGAGCGCGCCGAGGCCGTCGAGCCCCGGATCAACGCGCTGAGCGAGCGCATGTTCGAGGATGCGCTCCTCCAGGCGAAGGACGCCGAGCGCGCCTACCGCGACGGCTCCCCGCGACCGCTTGAGGGGATTCCCGTCGCCACGAAGGACGAGCAGCCGATCGCCGGACGGATCGCCTCGGACGGATCGCTCGCCTACACCGACCATGTGGCCGAGGTGACCCATCCGGTCATCGAGCGACTGCAGGCCGCCGGCGGCATCGTGCACGCCCGCACCACCACGCCCGAGTTCTGCTGCGCGGGCTTCACGCACTCTCGGCTGTGGGGACTCACCCGCAACCCGTGGAACCTGGACTACTCCCCCGGCGGCTCCTCGGGCGGCTCGGGCGCGGCGCTCGCCTCCGGCACCGCCACCCTCGCGACCGGCTCCGACATCGGCGGCTCGATCCGGCTGCCAGCCGCCAACACCGGCACGGTCGGCTACAAGCCGCCCTACGGCCGGGTGCCCGCGATGCCGCCGTTCAACCTCGACCACTACTGCCACGACGGGCCGATGGCCCGCACGGTCGCCGACTGCGCGCTGCTGCAGAACGTCATCGCCGGCCCGCACCCCCGCGACGTGGTCTCGCTCCGCCCCGCCGTGCGCGTCCCCGAGCGGCTCGGCGACGTGGCCGGCCTGCGCATCGCGTACGCGCCGAACCTGGGCGACTGGGAGATCGAGCCGGAGATCGCGGCCAACACCAAGGCGGTGACCGACGCGCTGCGGGAGGCCGGGGCGATCGTCGAGGAGGTCGAGGTCGGGCTGCGCCGGGCCGACGTCTTCCAGGCCGTCTTCATCCACTTCGGCGCCATCTTCGGCCCCATGGTCACCCGGGTCGCGGCCGAGCACGGCGACAAGCTCACCCCCTACGCCCTCGCGTTCGCCGCGACGGCCGAGCAGGCGATGGGAGACAGCGGCGCCTTCCTGACCGGGCTGGAGCTGGAGGCGGCCGTCTACGCGCCGATCGGCGAGCTGCTCGACCGCTACGACGCGCTGCTCTGCCCGACCACGGGGGCACCCGGCCTGCTCGCGGGCGAGGACTACGTCGACACCAAGTTCACCGTGAACGGCGTCGAGCTGGACGACTACCTGGAGTACGCGCTGACTCCGGTCTTCAACATCGCCAGCCGCTGCCCGGTGCTCAACGTCCCGTCCGGCCGCGCGTCCAACGGCATGCCGACCGGGGTGCAGATCGTCGGCCGCAGCTACGACGACGCGACCGTCTTCCAGGTCGGCGCCGCCGTCGAGCGGGTCCGCCCATGGGCCTACCGCCCGGAGTCGCTGTGAACCCCCTGATCTCATCTCAAGGAGAATCCGCATGACCGTCCCCGCCGACCTCGTCCTCCACGGCGGTCCGGTGCACACGCTCGGACCCGCCGCCCGCACCGCCACGGCGGTCGCCGTCCGCGCCGGCCGGATCATCGCCGTCGGCGAGGACCCGGACGTCCGGCCGTTGATCGGCGCGGCCACCGAGGTCGTCGACCTGGCCGGCCGCGCCCTGCTCCCCGGGTTCCAGGACGCCCACGTGCATCCCGTCCTGGCCGGCCTCACCATGATCCGGTGCGACCTGCACGACGCCGAGGACGCGGATGAGGCCGTCGCCGCCGTCCGCGCCTACGCCGAGGCCGACCCCGAGGCCGAATGGATCAGCGGAGGCGGCTGGTCCATGGAATGGTTTCCGGGCGGGACGCCGAGCCGGCACCTGCTGGACGCGGTGGTCCCCGACCGGCCCGTCCATCTGATCAACCGGGACGGCCACGGGGCCTGGGTCAACACCAGGGCCCTGGAGCTGTGCGGCGTCGACGCCGGCACCCCGGACCCCGTCGACGGGCGCATCGAGCGGGAGGCCGACGGCACCCCACAGGGAACGCTCCACGAAGGCGCGTCGCACCTGGTGGCCCGGCACGTCCCCGAGCCGACCGCGGACATGATGCTGGCCGCCCTGCGGGCCGGCCAGCGGCGGCTGCACTCCGTCGGCGTGACCGCCTGGCAGGACGCCATGGTCACCCCCGCGGTGCAGCAGGCCTACCTCACCGCGGCCGAGTCCGGGCTGCTCACCGCCCGGGTGATCGGCGCGCTGTGGTGGGACCGCGACGGGGGCGAGGAGCAGATCCCCGAACTGCTCGCGCGCAGAGGCACGACCGGGCGGTTCCGCGCCACCAGCGTCAAGATCATGCAGGACGGGGTCGCGGAGAACTTCACCGCCGCGATGACCTCCTCCTATCTGGACGGCTGCGGATGCGGGACCGGCAATCAGGGGATCAGCTTCGTCGATCCGGAGGCACTGCGCGCGTACGTCACCCGCCTGGACGCCGAAGGCTTCCAGGTCCACGTGCACGCCGTCGGGGACCGCGCGGCCCGCGAGGCCCTGGACGCGTTCGAGGCGGCGCGGGCCGCCAACGGCACGAACGACCTCCGCCACCACATCGCGCACCTGCAGGTCGTGCATCCCGACGACGTGCCGCGCTTCGCCGCTCTTGAGATCACCGCGAACATGCAGCCGCTGTGGGCGGCGCACGAGCCGCAGATGGACGAGCTGACCATTCCGTTCCTCGGCCCGGAACGGGCGGGCTGGCAGTACCCGTTCGGGGAGCTGGCCCGCACGGGCGCTCCGCTCGCGGCGGGCAGCGACTGGCCGGTCAGCAGCCCCGACCCGTTCCTGGGCATCCATGTCGCGGTCAACCGGACGGTCCCCGGCGAGAGCGCCAAGGTGTTCCTGCCGGAACAGCGTCTGAGCCTGACGGCCGCGCTGGCCGCCTACACGATCGGCACGGCGCGGGTGAACCACCTGGACACCCGGACCGGCACGATCGAGAAGGGCAAGCTCGCCGACCTGGTGATCACCGACCGCGACCCCTTCTCGATTCCGGCCACCGAGATCGCCGAGACCACGGTGCTGGCCACCTACGTCGAGGGCGAGCGGGTCCACACCGATCCGGTCTTCTGACGCCGGCCGTCCGGACGCGTCCCGGCCGGGGGGACAGCTCGTCCAGGACCTCGTCCGCGAGCTTCCGCGCGCTCGTCTCATACCTCCGGGCCGGCGACCGGAAGACCCCTGGACTCATCGTGCTCCCCGCCCGGCCGAGTTTTCGCGTCCGGCGCGGAGCGGTACGGATCAGCGGACGGACTTGACGGGGAGCACGGCCGGCTCCGCCACGATGACGATGACGACGAGCGCCGGACAGCCGCTCAGGCCGATGACGGACGCCGCGGCGAGCGGCGCGAGCAGCCGTGTCGGAAAGATCTAGATCCAGCCGTCGAGACCGGCCATGAAGTCTTCGAACAGATGGCGATGGATCGTGTGCTCGGCGCCCTTCACCACACGCACCTCGAAGCCCTTGGAGATGAGGGCCTCGGCCGCCTCCGGGGAGATCAGCTCACTCGGGTCGGCCTGCTGAACCAGTGACGGCACCACCGGTTCGGGCGTGAAGTCCGAGCCGGCGAACGAGTTCAGCGCCATCGCGGTGGCCGGGTCCCAGCTGGCCAGCATCTCGATCTCAAGGGCGCATTCCTCGGCGGACCAGCCGGGATGGACCTGCCGCACCATCTCCACGGTCTGGTCCTTGGCCGCGGCCATCATCGCACCGAAGTCCACTCCGTCGATCCGGGGGATGCGAAACGCCGGATCGGAGTAGATCGCCCTGCCCGGCTTGAGCCGTTCGACCGCGAGCGACAGGGTGAGGCCGCCGAGTGAGTGACCGATGGCCAGTTCGGGTGTGGCCGGGACCGACTCCAGCACGCTTGAGGCGTACAGCTCGGGGGTGTACTCCTCGGCACGGGGGCTTTCGCCATGGCCGGGCAGGTCCACCGCGACGACCCGGTAGCCACGCTCGGCCAGCGCCGGGCCTACCCGCCACCAGCAGCGGGAGTCGGCCATGATGCCGTGGATCAGCACGGCGACCCGGTCGCCGCGGCCCCATTCGCGAGTGTGCAGCATCGGACTCCTTCACAGACGTGATCAACAGGACGGCGGCCGCGCCGACGAGAGGTGGCACCCCCGCAGGTCACCCCGCCGCCGGCGGGATCACTTATACGTATAAGCAGTTGATAGCATCGCCTCCGCAAGGCGACAAGGGCGCGGCTTCGGTCTTAACGAACTCGCGATGATCCAGAATGGACTCGATGTCCGCCAAGCCACCCACCAGTCTCGACGTCGCCCGTGAGGCAGGGGTCTCTCAGGCGACGGTGTCGTACGTCCTCAACAACCGCGAGGGCGCGCGTATCAGCGACGAGACGCGGGCGCGCGTCCAAGAGGCCGCCGACCGGCTCGGGTACGTGCCGCACGCCGGAGCCCGGACGCTGCGGACCGGGCACAGCGGACTGGTGCTGGTGCCGCTGGCCGACGTCCCGTACGGCCCGCTCGCCGTCGGCCTGATGGAGGAGTTGGACCGCGAGCTCAGCCAGCTCGGATACACCATGATCCAGTACGGCGCGCGCCGCCTGAAAGGCGTGGCCGCCGCCCGCGCCTGGGCCGGGCTACGCCCGGTCGCGGTCCTCGCCCCGGCCGGGCGGCTGACCCGGCAGGCCGTGGACGTACTGCACTCGGCGGGGATCAGAGCGGTGATCGGCATCGGCGCCGTGGGCTGGTCCTCCGAGATCGTCTCCACCGTGACCATGGACCATGAGGGGATCGGGGCCATGGCCGCCGAACACCTCCTCGCACGCGGCAGTCGCACCCTCACCGCGATCGTCCCGGCCGAGGACGGTCTGCGCGACATGGGCCTGCTCCGGGCGGCCGGCGTGCAGCGGGTGGCCGCCGCCCGCGGTGTGCCGTACACCCGGGTGGATCTGGCCTTCTCCGAGACCGCGACCGCCGCGCGGCTGGATGTGTGGCGGACCGCGGGCATCAGCGGCGTGTTCGCCTACAACGACGAGTACGCCATGCTGCTGATGGCGGTGCTCGCCGACAACGGGCTCTCCGTTCCCGGCAACGTGGCGGTCGTGGGCTGCGACGACCTGCCGTTGGCGAAGCTGCTGCGGCCCCGGCTGACCACCGTCCGCCTCGACGTCACCAACGCCCCGGCCGTGCTCGCCCAGACCCTGGACCAGCTCGTCAAGGAGGGCACGACCAGGCGGCCCCGCCTCGCCCTGTGGACCCATGCCCTGGTCGAGCGCGACTCCACCTGAGATCCGGTGATCAGGGACGACTCGGCACCGGGTGACTGCCGCGTTGGCTCCCTCCCCGAACGCGGAGAACAAGCACCCGTACGTCGCCCAGGAGATCTTCGATGGCGACGGCAACGACGCGCTGAAGGCGCGGGCGTTCATCGGCAACGGCGATGTCCTGGACTTCGCCTATGCCAAGGGCGTCAAGTGGAATTGGGTTGCGTCAGCGGGAGCGTGTAGGAGCAACCACAGCCGCGTCGTCCTCAGAAGCAGATCAAGGGCGGACGGACCGCGTGTAAAACAACAGCTCGAGCTCGTGTCCTGAGGGCGCGGTGTCCACCGCGCTGCCGATTTGGGTGAATCCGGCTCGGGTCAGGACCCGTTGGGACGAGGTGTTCTCGACCGCGGTGCGAGCGGTGAGACGGGCGAGACCGCTGCGGGAGACGAACTGGGCGGCCAGTTCCAATGCCGCAGCAGCAAAGCCAGAGCCGCGACACTGGGGATGGAGCCAGAACCCGACCTCGACGGAGTCCGCGGTGACACCGAATAGCACCAGACTGCCGGCGAACTCATCACTGACTACCTCGGCGATGGCAAGGACGGCCAAGTCGCCGCGGTCCAACCCGGGCCGGGCCTGTTCGTCGATCATCGCCCGGACCGAGGCGGCGGTGTAGTCAGGCTCGGGTAGGTGTCCGAAGGCCCGCACATCGGTATCCGTGGTTCCCTCGGCAAACGCGACGGCATCATCCGGTCGTAGTGGGCGTAGACGCACGCGGTCGTTGTGGAGCGGGAGCAGGGACGCGTCAAGCATGTTACTAAACTAACATAGTTCGAATAGGCTGGTGGAATGAGCTACTGGTCGCACCGCAAACCCATCCGTCGGGCCCGTGCCGTCGATGTGGGTGCCATCGCGCAAGCAGCCGCCGACCTGCTCGATGAAGGCGGGTTACGCGCCCTCACCGTGCGTGCGGTCGCAGCACGTATCGGGGTCGCCCCGGCAAGTCTGTACTCACGAGTGGAGTCGGTCGACGATCTCTTCGACCTTGCGCTCGACCACGCCCTCGGCTGTGATCAGGACATCACTGGCGCGGTCGTTGATGCGGGGCTGCGGGACCTAATGGTCACCTACTACCGGCATCTGTTGCGCCACCGTTGGGCCTGCCAGGTCATCGCAATGAGAGCGCCGCGCGGGCCCAACTACCTTCGACTATCCGAACGCATGTGTCTTCTGCTCGAAGAAGCAGGAGCGCCTGATCCGCTCGGCGTCGCCTATGCGTTGTCGAACTACGTCATCGGCAGCGCTTCCACCACCCCCACGGCAGACAGCGAACGAGCCGCACCCATCGACCCCGGCATCGCACCGGTCTATGCCCGCCTCCACACCCACCACGATGTGGACACCGAAGCCATCCTCACCACCGGCCTCGCAGCACTTCACCCTCTCCTGACCGGTGCGGGCAAAGGCCAGGAGCGGAAAGCGGGCCAGTGACCTGCGCGGATGACATTACCGGCAGGCACAAGGTTCCCGGCCCGGTCCTCCCTCACCGGAGCCTGGCAGCGGAGCATCCGGGAAGCGGGAGCATGGCCTCCACCTGCGTCCCCGGCCCGGCGTCGGTGCTGGTCGCGAGGGCCTGGGTGATCAGACAGGTGCCGCTCAGCTCGGCGGCGCGCTCGCGCATCGAGGCGAAGCCGACGCCGGAACGCCGGTCCCCGGGCAGCCCCTTGCCGTCGTCGCACACCCGCACGACCAGCGCGTGCTCCGAGCGGGCCAGCGTGACGGTGGCCCAGGTGGCGTCGGCGTGCTTGCGCACGTTGGTCAGCGCCTCCTGCGCGATCCGGTACGCCGCCACCTCCACCGCCGCCGGCAGGTCGCGGGTCTCACCCTCCACCTCGACCTGGACGGGCGGCCCCGGCTCCGCGGCGAGCGCGCGCACCGCTCCGAGCAGGCCCAGGTCGTCCAGGCTGGGCGGGCGCAGGCCGTAGACCAACTCGTGAACCTCCTGGCTGACCGCCTCCATACTGCTGCGCAAGTCCCGCAGCATCCGGTCGGCCGAGGATGGCACCTCGCGCAGGCGCAGCCGGGCCATGTTCAGTGACATCGACATGTTGGTGAGCGCCTGGCCGAGGCCGTCATGCAGGTCACGGCGGAGCCTGCGCCGCTCCTCCTCGCGTGCGCTCAGGATGCGCTCCCGGGAACGCTGCAGGTCGGCCACCATCAGCACGGCGTGCGCGACGTCCGCGACGTAAAGGGTCGCCACCCCGATCAGCCGCTCGGTGTAGGCGGCGGAGAAGCGGCGCGGTCCGGGCGGCCCGAGCAGCATCCGGCCGACCGGCTCGCCATGCCACACCAGCGGCACGACGCGCGGGTCCGGCCCGGCCACGCCCAGCTCCACCCGCATGCCCGCCGTACCGACCTCGACTGCGACGCCGGTAACGCCGAGGCCGTCGTGCACCACCGCCGTGACGGCGGCCAGCGCGTTTACCGGCTCGGTCTCGGCGACCTCGCGCGCCAGCCTCCTGGCCAGTTCTTCGGGCCGGCCGTGCTTGCCGTACAGCATCACGTCAGTGAGGCGGCGCAGGCGCGTGCGCAGCGGCTGGAAGAACGCGCCTGCCACCAGCGCGGCGGTCAGTCCCGCCACCTGGTCGTAGCCCGACACCAGCAGCGCGGCCAGGGCGCCGGTGCCGAAGTGCACCGCACCGACCGCAACGATCAGGCCGGCCGCGATGACGGTCCGGCTGATGACGGTGTCGATGCCATACAGGCGGTATCGCAGCACCGCGAACGCGATCGCCACCGGAATCAGCCCGGTCCAGATCGTCACCGGCAGCCAGTAGTCCTCGCCGAGCAGCAGGAGCAGCGTATAGACGACGAACGCGATCAGCGGCCAGGCGATCTGCCTGCGCGCCGTCGAGGCCGCGTGCCGCAGCCGTACCAGCAGAGAGAGCACAGCAAGCACCACACAGGCGTTGATCAGCAGAGCCAGTGAGCGCACCAACACCGTGTGGTAGGGAGCCAGGGCCTCGATCGCCAGCGGATTCGGAATGACCTCCGGCCAGCGGTACGTGCTCGCGGGCGGCGTCGGCCGCACGATGTTGCGCACGCCGTCGATGACGGTCGCAGCCACACCGGCGATCGCCACCGGCAGCCAGCGGCGGGAGGGCAGGCGGTCGTCCGGTGAGAGCAGCGGCATGAGGATCCCCAGCGTGCAACCCCCGACCGTCCAGCCCGCGACGGCCAGGATGCGCAGCCACCCCGCGCTCTCCAGATCGCCGGCCGACGCCTGCATGAACTGCAGCCCGGTCATCATCACATTGACCGCGCAGGCGAGGCCGCCGACACACATCAGCCAGGCCAGCTTCAGGCGGGGACGGTACGCGATCAGGAACGCGCCGATCAGCGGGAACGTCAGGCCCGCGCCGTGGTCAGGCGCCGTGGGCGGCCACGGCTCCCACTCCTTCGGCACCGATAACTGGATCGCGGTGCCGGCCACGGTCAGCGACACCGACAGCACGGCCAGCACGGCGGATACCCCCCGCGCCCACGCCACCCACCGGGCATCCATGTGGCCCGCGCCCGGCTCACCGCCCTCGCCTGGGAACGCGTTCGCAGCCACGTTCCCGTTCGCGGACGCCGTGTCGCCTGCCCGCGCCGGCACCCGCTTCGCGGCCGCCAACGCCCGGCTCGCACCGGCGTCCCCGCCTGCCTTCACTGCCGGCATCTCCTCCCCCTGGAAACCTCAGCGCCCGTAGCCGGCGGATCGACCAGGCCGGACTCGTAGGCGATCACCACGAGCCGCGGGTGAGATCTCAAACGATCATTGGGAGGGTAGGCCCCCTTCCCCGCCGGTCCACTCTCTCAGGCATCGCCTCCCACCGCGCCACCTCACCCGCGCGGTGGAGCGGGCCCGCGTCAAGCTCGAGCATTCCGCACTCGCGACGGCGTTCTGCGGGCCGACCTTCACGATCACCGACCTTTAGGAGGTGTACGAGGCGGTACGGGGGATCCGGCATGATCCCAGGAACTTCTATCGCAAGGTCCAGGAGACCGATGGATTCATCGTCGCGGCCGGTTCTGCGCGGAAGTCCGCGACCAGCCCGACTGTTCAAGGCCGGCCCGCGCAAGGTTCTACATCCATCGATGGTCCGGCTCACCCGGTCGTCGACACAGAATGAGCAGTGAAGTGAGCCGCCCCCCCCCGACGGCCGACCTCGCGGAGGCGCTCGCCGACTTTCGCACCCGGCTCCAGCGAGCGCGCGGCCGGTCACCTGGACGAGGACACCCATGCGGCTCGGCAGGGTCCTCCAGGAATACTCACATGCCGCCTGAGCTGCACGGGCGAGGTTTTCGGCCACGGTGCCACGTCACCAAGGGAGGAGCAGGCGCGACACCGCTCCTGGCCGGGACGGCTCGGCCGGTCACTCCCCCGTGCTCCCGGCCGAGCCGTTCTGATCCGTTCTCGCCACGCCGTGAGCGTGTCAGGGGCCGTCCGCGGGACGGCCCCTGACGGTGTTACCGCGTCGTGCAGACGGTTCCGTTGAGGGTGAAGACGGCGGGGAGGATGTTCGGGCCGCTGTAGTTGCCGACGAAGCCGATCGTGGTCGACGCGCCGGTGGGCAGCGAGCCGTTGCCGGGCTCGTTGACGACCTTGACGTTCGAGCCGTTCTGCGTCCAGACGGCGCTCCAGCCGCTGCCCAGGCTCTGCCACGTCCTGGGCCAGCTGAAGTTCAGGGTCCAGCCGTTGATCGGCGCGCCGTTGTTGGTGATGTCGATGGCGCCGACATAGCCGTTGCCCCAGTCGGACTGGTCACTCAGCCGGACCGCGCAGGAACTGGAGGCGGGCGTGCCGGTCGTGAACGTGAGGGGCGAGGACGCCGGCGAGACACCGCCGCCGCTGTCCCGCGCGATCACGTTGACCGTGTAGCGCGTGCCCGGCTTGAGGTTGCCGACGGTGAAGGAGTTGCCGGCGGTCTCACCGAGCTGCTCGCCGACCGCTCCGTTGTGGCGGTGGACCTCGTACTTCACGATCGGACGCGTCCCGGCGGAGGCGGCCGGCCAGGAGATCGTGGCGGTCTTGTCCGTCACGTTCGAGACCGTCGGCTGCCCCGGCGCGCCCGGCAGCCCGGTCTGGGCCGAGGCGGGACGCACCACGATCGTGGTCAGCGACAGCGGCGGCAGCGTCCGGCTGGTCGCGCTCCCCGAGGTCGAGCCGACGAGGTCGGTGGCGCCGTTGGTGTGGGTCAGCACGGCCGGCGCCCCGGAGGCCGGGCTGAAGCCGGAATAGTCGATCGTGACGGGGAGCGACGTGTCGGACGAGGTATTGATCAACAGGACCGCCAGATCGCCGTTGGGGCGGCGGACGGCGTGCGCGCTGACCTTCGCCTGGTCGCTGGCGGCCCCGACGAACCGATCGCCGGCCCGGGCGAACGCGCTCACCATCCGCAGCGCGTAGTACGGCGCGAACGGCGTGTTCACCGCCGGCTCGCACACGCTGCCGTCGGAGGTACACGTCCCGCTCGACAGCAGGCCGAAATCGCCGTAGTCGGTCTGTCCCTCGACCTGGGTGACCTTGCCGATGCCGTTGTGGGTGTTCCACCAGTCGACGGTGAACACGCCGCCTGCGAGGAGCGTCGCGTAGGCGTCGGCGGCGGCGAGCGCACCGGGCTGGGTGTTCGTGCCGTTGCTGCTGGTCCCGGTGTTGAACTCGGTCATCGAGATGCCGATCCGCTCCGACCCGGGCCCCGCGTACTCGGTGATCTGCCGGCGGGTGAGATGGATCATGTCGGGGACCTGGCCGGCCCTGTCGAAGGCGCCGGGGTACCAGTGCAGGATCACAAAGTCGATCTTCGGTCCGGCGATCGACAGGACCACCTTGTTCCAGGTTCCCTCGTCGCCGCCGGCGACCAGCCCGTCCGGCCAGTTGGCGGGCGTGGTCAGGACCGCGCCGATCTTGATGTCCGGGTCGACCGCCTTCATCGCATCGGCGTACGCGACGACGTGGCGGGCGTACTCGGCCGGGCTCTTGTCGGCGTGGTCGTCGGCCTCCCAGGGGTCGCCGTAGTGACCGTTGCCGTAGTTCTCGTTGCCGATCTCCCAGTACTTGACGCCGTAGGACTTGGTGACGTTGGCGTAGCGGACCCAGGCGGCGGCCTCGGCGGCGGTGCCGGTGCCGTAGTTGGCGGTCACCATCGCCTGCGCCCCGGTGCGCCGCACACCGCGCATGAAGGTGTCGAAGTCGGTGTTGGGAGCCACGTAGCCGCCGGGAGCGGTGTGGTCGGCCCAGTGGTAGATGTCGGAGTAGGAGCCGCCGGGATAGCGCAGCAGCTTCACGCCCGCGTCCTTGAGCCGGTCCGCGGTCTCGTCGGTGCCCAACTGGCTGTCCCAGATCGCATGGTTGGCGCCGATACCGGTTTCGGGGACGGTGGCGAGTGCGGCACGTGCGTTGACGGTCACCGTGACCGGGGTGACGTCGTCGGCGGCGTACGCGGTGGGAACGTTCAGTGCGGCCAGCGTCAGCAGGACGGCGGACGCGACCCGTAACGGGACTTTGGGCATCGGCACACCTCAGTCATAGGTAGCGGAATCCAGTCGACGCCCCCTCCTGACCAGGGAGGCACCATGATCTTGTGGGCTGGCGCCACGCGCGTCAACCGCCGGTGAAAGTTTCAGCCGGTACGGCTGTCATGGTGATCGCCGACCCCGTGCGGCCTGCGGTTTCTCCGATCCGGGAGCAGCGTCAAGAGACGGAAGATCAACCGTGCACCGCTTCAAAGCTCATCGCACATCGAGAAACGGGGCATAAAACCAGTTGATCCATGCTTGTCACTCCTCGGTACCCTGAGAACACACCCCCCGTGAGAAGGAAGTCACCGCCATGCCCGGTCCGCTCCAGGTCAGCGGTTCGGTCTCGGTCCCCGAGGCCGAGCTCAGCTGGCGCTTCTCCCGTTCCTCGGGCCCCGGCGGCCAGGGGGTCAACACCACCGACAGCCGGGTCGAGCTCAGCTTCGACCTGGCCGCCACCGGTGCGTTCGGAGAGGTCCTCAAGGCCCGTGCCCTCGAACGCCTCGCCTCCCGCCTGGTGAACGGCGTGATCACCATCGCCGCCTCGGAGTTCCGCTCCCAGCTGCGCAACCGCGAGGCCGCCGAGATGCGCCTGGCCCAGCTGCTCCGCGAGGCGATCGCCCCGCCCCCCAAGAAGCGCCGCCCGACCAAACCGAGCAGGGGCGCGATCGAACGGCGGATCACCGCCAAGAAACAACGCTCCGACCTCAAACGCCTGCGCAGGGACCACCACTAGACAGACCGCGAGAACAGGTCTGGATGCCTGCTGAGTGGTCCCAGAGGATCATGGGGTCACCGGCAGGCCAGTTGGAACCAGACAACCCGCCCGGCGGGGGTCTCGTACCAGCCCCAGGCCGAGGAGAGTTGCTGGACGAGCCAGAGACCGCGTCCGCCGCCGCTGTCGGGGTCGGTGTCCAGGTAGACCTGAGGCCGCTGTCCGGTGGTTGATCCGGCGTCGATGACATCGATATGGAGCGTTCCATTGTGGCGGGCGACGGCGACGGCGACCCGGCCGCCGGGGGTACGGCCGGAGTCGGGGTCACATCCCCGGACCTCACTCGCCTGCTCGATCTATATGAACTCGACGAGGGCACGCGGCCTGCCCTGCACGCGCTGGCGCGAACAGCGCGCATGAAGGGGTGGTGGGACGCCTATGCAAGCTCGCTACCGAGCGACTACGCCACTTACATCCAGCTCGAAGCGGAGGCGGCATTCATCCGACACCCCCCAGGCCGGAGCCGAGACCGCCCCGGACGCCGACCGGCTCGTCCTGGTCCGTGACTCCAAGGACCCCGAAGGTCCGGTGCTGTCCTTCACCCCGTCCGAGTGGGATTTCTTCCTCGGGATGATCAAGGGCGGGGAACTCGCCGATCTGGGCTGACCGTCATGGCGGCACCCTCTCTGCCGGGCTTCGGCGAGACATGGGACGAATCAAAGGCTCAGGACGCCGAAACCTCTCTCCCAAAGGTGAACGGCCGCCCATGCCGTACGGAAATCCCGCCTCCCCGGGGCCCGGATGCGGATCGCGTCACCGGGTCGGTGACACAATGGGCCCATGTCTGACGTGCCGAGTGTTCGCGCCGTCCTCCTCGACGACGACCGGCTGGTGGTATTCCGGCGTACGGTCCCCGGTAAGGAGCTCTACTGGTCCGTCCCCGGCGGCCATGTCGAGCCCGAGGACGCCTCGCTGGAGCACACCCTGCACCGCGAGGTCATGGAGGAGCTGGGCGCCGTGGTCTCCGGCGTCACCCCGCTGACCACCCTGGAATGCGTGCGCGACGAGGGGATCAAGACCCAGCACGTCTACGGCTGCCGCCTGGTCTCGATGGATCTCGCCCTGCGCTGCGGCCCGGAGTTCGACGATCCCGCCCGTGGCCACTACGAGGTGGTGCGGCTCCCGCTCGATCCGGCCGAGATCTCCGCCATCAACCTCGTCCCCCCGGAGCTCGGCACCTACCTCGCGGGCACCGTCACCCTGCTGCCCGGCCTGATCTCCTGACCTTCCTGCCCGCCGAGGTCACCGCGGAGGAACGCCTTACCGGCTCGCGCCGGGCGAGGCGGTGGCACCGCAGCAGGCCGGCCTGCGGACATAGAGGCCGATCCACGAATACCCAAAATCATCGGTGGATCTCAGCACGAAATCACGGTTGCCCATGAGGGCGAGATAGCGCTCGTCCTCCTCCACGAAGGCGCTGTTCTGGCGCCTCCTGCCGCCGGTGACCACCCAGACCCGCTCGACGCCGTCCAGGGCGGTCGTGAACTGCGCGGCGGTTCTCGGCGCGGTCTGGCCGGGAGCGTAGGTGAGATCGCGCAGGTTCCGGTACGCGTCCCCGTACACGGCGGCGAACAGGCGCCAGTTCTCCTTCACATACAGCACGGCGTCGCCGGGGCGCTGCTCGGCCAGCAGCGTGGCCGCCATGCTCCGCAGATCGTCGGGGCGCGTGTCCGGCTCGCGGATCGTCAGGTGCGCCGGGACGGTCAACGCCGCGACGAGGACCAGTCCGGCCCAGGCCGACGCCCGGGGCCGCAGGGCGTCCAGGCCCGCCCCCACGAGCAGCACCATGGCGGGAACGGCGAAGAGCAGGTATCTCGGACTTTGAACTCCTCCCCGGCCTGGGGCCGGAGACTCTCCCGTCGCGTCGCGGTTAAGCGGCGCGCGGGGGTTGACGCTTCGCGGACCGGGTAACCCCGAGGTCTCCACGTCCTGACACCGGCGTTCCGACGGCGTTCTTGATATTGATCGCGGCGTTGGTGTCGGCATGCCCGACCCAACCGCACGCGGAGTTGGCGCAGGCGTACCTTATCCCGTCCCGGGCCGCCGGGTCGCGGTGGCCGCACCGATGACAGGTCTGCGAGGTCCCCCACGCGGGAACCTTCACCACCTGACCACCCCGCTCGGAGGTCTTGTACTCCAGCAAGGTGACCGTCCGGCCCCATGCCTGCCCGGCGATCGAGCGGTTCAGCCCGGCCTTCTGCGCGACGTTCACGCCGGGGGCCTCGACCGTACCCCTGGCCGAACGGACCATGTTCGCAATCTTCAACTCTTCCACCACGACCACGCCGAAGGTGGCGGCGAGTTCGGTGGTGGTCTGGTGCTGCCAGTCGACGGCTCGGCGCTTGGCTCTCGCGCGCAGCCGGGCGATCTGGTCGTAGGTGCGGGCCAGCCGACGCGAGGCTGGCTCCGCACGAGGCCGGGTGCGCCGCCGGCGAGCCGCTTTCTTCTCCAGCCGGCGCAGGTGTTCCCTCTCGCCGGTGCGAAGCCAGGGTGCGTGCTCACGCATGGTGCCGTCCGACAGGGCCAAGGCGACGGTGATGCCCCGGTCGATGCCGACCCGCGGGCCCTGGTGGGCGGCAGCGGGTTCGGCCAGGGTCTCGGTGCGGAACACGACCTGCCAGCCGTGGGCGTCCTTGACCAGCCGTGCCCCGGTGATCCGCCCGGCAGGACCGCCCCTGGTGAGGCCGGGCAGGTCCTTGGTCCACCGAAACCGTACCCGCCCGACCTTGGGCAGGTTGATCGCGCCCCAGCGCCGGTTGATCCGCTTGATCTGCAGATCACGGGCCTGCGGGACGTCCACGGCCAACCGGGTCCGTAGCCGGCCCTTGAACGTGGGCCGCTTAGCGGGATGGTCGGGGTTGAAGAAATTCGCCCACGCCTGCCGATACGTTTTCAGCACCGCTTGCGCCGCCTGGGCGGGCAGTTGTCCCATCCAGTCGATCTCGCGGCGGGCTGTGCGGATCGCCGCGTCGCAGTCCTTCACCGTCGCGAACCGGCCCTGGCGGAAGGTGAAGTACTCATGCAGCAGGTTCCACAGCGCGCGGGCGGTATGCGCCTGAGCGTCCAGCACAGCCACCTGGGCCGCACTGAGATCAAGCCGCGCCTTGTGCGCCCGGTTGCGTTTCACCAACTCCACGCCGTGATCGTATCCTTACGGTTTACGTCACCGCCGTGGAATCCAACCCGAGATGCGCACCAGACGCCATGTTGTCCACCACCTCTACGCACACGTGGTGTTCGTGACGAAGTACCGGCGTGGGGTGTTCACCGGCCCGATGCCGGTCCACCGCGAGGAACTGATGCGCGAGGTCCGCGCCGACTTCGAGGTCGAACCTCGCGAGTTCAACGGCGACCACGACCACGTCCACGTCCATCTGCTGGTCCACTACCCGCCGAAGGTCGCCCCCTCCAGGCTCGTCAACTCACCGAAGGACGTCTCGGCACGGATGCCGCGCAAGGAGTACGGCGCTCACGTCCGCCGCCCCCTGTAGGGCGGGCATTTCCGGTCCGGCTCCTACGTCGCCGCAAGCGTGGGCGGCGCACCGCTCACGGTCCTCAAGCACTACATCGAACAGCAGCGGCGACCCGCGTGAGCCGGCCTGCTCACGGGCACGCAAGGCCAGGGCACGCTCGCGCCCTGGCGGGCACTTCCGCGTGGGCCTTCACCCCCAGTGTGAACACCGGAGCACTGGCCCACAGTTCGGTAGACCGGATGGATCTGCGAGATCGCCATGGACAGCAACGGCAGCAGCGCCCAGGGCAGCGCGACCCCGGTCAGCCGCCCGCCGGAGATCGCCCCGAAGATCACGAGGGCGGCCAGGGGCAACACCGGCCACGCGCTGCCCGCGATCTCCTTCCCGAACCTGGCGACGTCGACGAACTCCGGCGATTGCAACCACGACAGCTGGGCCTCGCGCTGACCGACCGCGAGAAGCGCGAGCGGGGCGATCCCGGTCCCGGCCACCGTCAGCGCCCCGGCGAACCGCGCGATCCCTGAGCGGGGCGCGGTCACCGACGAGGAATCACGACGAGGCGACACCACCGGCGCGATGCCTCGGCGGGACGCCTCGGTGGACGAGACGCCATCGCGGCGGTGCCACACTGCCACCGTCACCGCGTGCGCGACGACCAGGAGCAGGGCGTAGACGTGCAGCCAGCCGAGCAGCACCAGGCAGGCCGCGTAGCCCAGGTACCACCGGCGGCTCGATCGGCGCGTCGCCTCGATGAGCACCCAGGTCGCCAGCACGGCCACCGCCGTCACGATGGCGTAGCTCCGGGTCTCCTGGGCGTACCGGCTCACCATCGGCAGCGCGGCGTAGCACAGTCCGGCCAGCAGGCCCGCCCGCGGAGTGGCGAGCCTCCCGCCCAGAACCGCGATGCCGTACGCGGCGGCGGCCGTGGCGAGGACCGAGGGCAGGCGCATGGCCGTCTCTCCGGTCGAGATCGCGGCGATCGGCCGGAGCATGAGGTAGTAAAGCGCGTGCACCCGGTCGATGCTGTCGAGCAGGTTCCACAGGTCGCCGATGGGCATCGCGGCGGCCAGCACGCTGACCGACTCGTCCCGCCAGAACGAGGGGGTGGCGATGCCCCAGAGGCCGATCACCGTCGCCACCACCGCCGGGATCACCTCCGGCAGGCGGGTCCGGCCACGTGGCCGGACCATGACTTTTTCCACAACACCCATCACATCGTGCTATTTCACACGATGATCAGAATGATGCGATGACTGGACGGGATCGGGCCGTGGCGGAGGACTTCCCGCGAAGATTCGCGAGGACCCGGCGGTTCACCCACGTGGCATCCGGAACGGCGAAGGCCACCGAGGGCTAGGTCCTGTCCCGTGATCATGGGCGGCTGGGTGCCTCCATGGCAGAGCCTCTGCGCCCCGGCCTCTGGCAGGGCCTGGACGAGGTCGGGCCACATCATCAGCGACCATGTGAAGATCCTGGGGAAGACGAGGTCGGGCAAGAGCATCTGCGGAGCCTGGAACTACCTCGCCGGGATGATCAGCCACCGTGACGTGGCATTCTTCGTGATCGACGCAATTAAGAGCGGCCAGATGCTCGGCCCCCTACGATGTGGCGCTGCACAAAGGTTCGAGACGGTGGGGAGTGACGAGGTCGCCGTGTTCGAGCAGGACGCATCACCGATCGTTCGTCACCTGATGAGGGGGCGCTATAAGCCCAGGCTTAGAGTGTCGAAGCTGGCCAGCGCCCTCTTGCCGTCTGTTATCACGATCTTGAGGTCGTCGTCACGGTGGGCGAAGGCGAGCTCGTCGTCCCCGTCGCCGTCGTAATCTCCCGCCGCCAGCGGCGCGGCCCGGCCCACCCCATCGACGTTCTCGCCGGCTCGCAGACCGTCGGACCCACCCCAGAAGATCCGCGCTGGGATGTATGAGGTTAGATTCCATGAAGGGACCACCCCGCCGAAGGCGAGGTCGTCATGGCCGTCCCCGTCGAAGTCGCCGGAGACCGCAGGACCCGCAATGCCCTTGAACACAGCCTGCCGACCGTCGCCGTAATAGATGGTCAGCGTCTTGTCGACCGAGGGTGGTTCCGTCTCGAAGCCGGGCTCATTGTTGCGGCCGCCGTCATCGCCGACGGCGACGTCTCGGGCGCCGTCGCCGTCGAAGTCGCCGAACGCCGCGGCCATGCCCTCGTTGAGCCTGCGGCCCTGCTTCGACAGGCCGTCGGGTCCGGCCGTGAGCAGCCAGCCGGCGGCCTGCTCGCCGTCGTCGCCCCCGTACACGACCAGCCCCGTCGGGCGTCGCCCGTCGACCCTGTCCACGGTCATTCGCCAGAGCTCCTCGCCGGTCGGCGACGGCTGGATGGTGTGCCGGGCGGGAACCGCCGCGCGGCTGAACGGACCGTAGAGGACGGCCAGGTCAGCGCCGCCATCGTCGTCGCCGTGGGGGCTGGACATCGCCACGTCAGCCGCGCCGTCGCCGTTGAAGTCGCCCGCAACGGTCCGATGGCTCGCCAGGCGGTTCGTCACCGGCGCCTGGATCGGGGTGGGCGGTGTCCGGGCGTCGAGGCCGCGCGGGCCGCCCCAGAAGATGTGCGGACGCTGCTGCTTGTCGCGGCCGGGGATACTCCCGTAGGCCAGCAGGTCGCCGAAGCCGTCGCCATCGAGGTCGGCCCTGATCCCGCTGCCGATCAGCCAGGAGGCGAACCTGTCGGGTGACACGACCGTCCGCTTCGAGGGATCGAGCCCTCTTGACGAGCCATAGATGACCGTGAGATGCGTCCGATTTCTAGAGCGGAACTCGACGACCAGGTCCGCGTAGCCATCGCTGTTGACGTCGTCTGCTAGTCGGCTGCCTTTGCCCTCACGAGGCGTGGACACCGGGAGCGGTGCGGAGGTTGGCGGTGTCAGACGGCGCTCGGGGCGCGGTCGATCTTCGCAGCCCGCGAGTACCAGGGCCAGAACTAGCCAGATCATCACCTGTCGCGGCATAGACCGAGCCTAGGGCCTATCGGTGTTTGTGCTGTCGTCTGGCGTAGATCATCTGTGTGGATGAGGAGCGTCTGAAGCGTCATGATCTGACCGATGAGGAGTGGGCGCGGCTGCAGCCGCTGCTGCCGGTGAGCACAGGCTGGGGTGCGCAGTGGAATGACCATCGCACGGTGATCAACGGGATCTTCTGGCGGACCCGGACGAGCAGTCCGTGGCGTGACCTGCCGACCTGCTATGGCAGGTGGAAGGCGGTCTACAACCGGCATCGCCGCTGGTCGCTGGATGGCACGTGGGAGCGGATCCTGGACGGGCTGCGCGCGGGGTGTGATGAGGCTGAGGGCGAGGACTGGACGGTCAGCGTCGATTCCACGGTGGTGCGCGCTCATCAGCACGCGGCCGGCGCTCGGCATGCTCCGGCCAAGGACGCACTGTCAAAGGGGACCGGAAAGATCACGAACGGGTAACGTCGGGGCGAGAAGCCCTCGGCCGGTCGCGGGGCGGGCTGTCGACCAAGATTCATCTGGTGGCCGATCGGCGTTGCCGCCCCATCGCCCGCATCCTCACCCCCGGCCAGCACGCTGACTGCCCGCAGTTCATTGCACTGATGGAGGCCATCCGCATCCGACGTCGTGGCCTCGGGCGACCGCGCACGCGCCCAGCCCGGGCGATGGCGGACAAGGCGTACTCCTCCCGCGCCAACCGCCACTACCTGCGGAGGCGTGGTATCAAGACCGTCATCCCGGTCAAGAAGGACCAGCAGGACAACCGGCAGAGACTCGGTTCCAAGGGGGACGGCCGCCGGCCTTCGACCGGGAGGCCTACAAGGAGCGCAACACCGTGGAGCGGTGCGTCAACAAGCTCCGCCAGTACCGTGCCGTCGCCACCCGCTACGACAAGAGAGCCATCATCTACCAGGGCACTCTTGACGTCGCCTCCATCAGGATCTGGCTCCGACACCCAGTTACATGATCACGGGACAGGACCAGTGCGACGTTCCTTACCGGAAGTACAGATCCACCCCGGTCCTGGCATCAGGAAGGCAGGCCCGACAATCTCGGTTTCCCTGCAGCGCGTTCGCAACCTCCGCTGAGGAACGGAGCACTGTTTGAGCCACTGGTGCTGGTGTGGGACAACTTGAACACCCCCATCACCGTTCGACACCTTCACGTCGCCGTGGTGCACCGCCGGTGAGCATCACGGGCAGAGCAGCGGCCACGCTGTCGGGGCCAGTCGGCAGCTGGGTTGCGGCGCTGGTGCGAAGGCCGTCCAGGAGGAGGGCGATATGACGCCGCCAGGCGTCGGGGGCGGCGGCGCTGGTGGTGCGGGTCAGGTGGGCGTTCAGCCAGAACATCACGAAGACGTCGTCGGGGGTGAGGTCAGGACGTAGTGAGCCGTCGGCCTGGGCCTCGGTGATGAGCCTGGTGCCGAAGGCCACGGACTCGTCGCAGATCGCTGCCAGCGCCGTGGCGTCCTGGTAGGAGCGGGCGATGATGTCGTTGAGTGCGGTATCGGCGGCCTGGAGTGCGCACATCTCCTCGATGTAGACGGCGAACCGCTGCCACGGACTGGTCTGCTCCCGCGCCCGCTGCATTGCTTGGCCCAGCTTGGCCGCGGCGAGATCCGGGACGACCACGTCGATCAGTTCCTGACGGCTTTCGAACCGGTTGTACAGCGTCCCGATGCTGACCCCGGCGCGCTGGGCGATCTCCTCCAGGGGCACGCTCAGGCCACGTTCCTGGAACACCTCGACCGCGGCGCTCTTGAGTTTTTCCAGGTTGCGGCGAGCATCCGCGCGCATGAAACCTCCCAAAGGCTAACTTGACGATGCTCCTCAAGTTAGTGTTAGCATCGCAAGGAACTTGAGAACATGTCTCAACTTACCATTGTGGGAGGCCGTGACATGGCCAAGACCATCGCCGTATTCGGCGCCGGAGGCGGGATGGGCCTCTCGCTCGCCCGCCGCTTCGGCCAAGAGGGCTACCGGGTCGCGCTGGTCGCCCGGCGCCGCGAACCCTTGGACCAGCTGGTCGCCGAGCTGGCCGCCGACGACATCGAGGCGGCGGCGTTCGTCGCGGACCTGCGTCGCACCGAAGACGTCCCGGCTCTGGTCGCGTCCATCAGGGCGCGCTTCGGGCGGATCGACGCCGTGGTGTACTCGCCGTTCAGCCCCGCCACCCTCATCCCCGCCGCCGAGCTCGACGCGGCCACGCTGCGCGACTGGGTCGACCTGTACCTGCTGACCCCGGTCGAGCTGGTGCACGCGGTGCTGCCAGAGATGCTCGAACGCCGTGCCGGCGCCATCGTGACGGGGTACGGCTACTCGGTGCTCGAGCCGTCGGCGGGCCTGTCCGGACCGGTCCCGGTGCTGGCCGCCGCCCGCAACTACATCCATACCCTGCACGACGAGCTGGCAGAGCACGGCGTCTACGCGGGCGCGGTGGCGGTGCGCGCGCTCATCGATCGCAGCGAGGCCCACCAGGCCGTGCGCTCAGGCGACATGCGGCTGGCGGTCGACCTGCCGGTGATCGACCCGGACGAGCTCGCCGACCTCGTCTGGGCGCTGGTGCGCAGGCGGGACCTGGTCGAGGTGGTGCACCCGTGAGGTACAGCGTCTCGGTCGACGTGCCGGTGCCCATGCGCGACGGCGCCGAGCTCGCCACCGACATCTGGCTCCCGCAGACCGGCGGCCCGGTCCCGGTCCTGCTGGTGCGCAATCCGTACGGCAAGCACGTGCTGGCCAACTACGGGTTCACCTCGCCCAACATCTTCACCCTCGTCGAGAACGGCTACGCCGTCGTCGTCCAGGAGTGCCGCGGCACCTTCAACTCCGCCGGCGACCACACCCCGCACGTCAACGAGTCCGCCGACGGCGCGGACACCGTGACCTGGCTGACCGGGCAGGACTGGTGCGACGGCAACATCGGCACCTGGGGCGTGTCCTACCTCGGGATGGTGCAGTGGCAGGTCGCCGCCACCGGCGTGCCCGGCTTGAAGGCGATCGCCCCGGCGATCACCTCCGCGGACCTCTACCGCGCCCCGTACTACTCGCCGGGCGGCGCCTTCTCCCTGGACACCATCTTGACCTTCACCTCGCTCATGAGCGCCAACGACGTGACGCGAAGGCTGCGCTCCGGCAAGGGAGAGGCGGCCGACCTGGTCGGGCTGGGCGAGGCGCTGAACGACATGGACGCGTTGGTGGCGGCCACGCCGACGGCGGAGCATCCGCTGCTGGCGAAGTACCTGCCATGGATCTTCGATCAGGCGATGGACCACCCGGATCGCGACGACGTCTGGCAGGAGCTGTCGGCGCTGGACAGGGCGGCCTCCATCACGGTGCCGGCGTTGAACATCGGCGGCTGGTACGACCCGTTCCTGGGCGAAACCATCCACGCTTACGCCGAGATGAAGCAGCGCGGCGGAACGGCCGAGGCGCGCGAGGGACAGCGGCTGATCATCGGGCCATGGAGCCACACCACGGTGAGCGGGGTCTTTCCCGACCGCAGCTTCGGGATAGGCGCCTCACCTGAGGCGGCCGACATGACGGGTGCGCATCTGGCGTTCTTCGACCGGTGGCTGCGCGGCCGGAAGGATGCGCTCGACAGCATGGCGCCGGTCCGGATCTTCGTTATGGGCATCGACCAGTGGCGTGACGAACAGGGCTGGCCGTTACCCGACACCCGATACATCCCCTACTTCCTGGACGGCTCCGGTCCCGCCAACACCGCGGTCGGTTCCGGGTCGCTGACCTCGGATAAGCCCGAGAGTAACTTCACCGATGCCTACCTCTACGACCCGCACCGGCCGGTGCCGACTCTGGGCGGCTCCGTCATGCGGCCGACCGGCTTCAACGGCCCCACCGATCAGCGCCCGGTCCAGAGCCGTGACGACGTGCTGTGCTTCAGCAGCGGCGTCCTCGATGAGGCCGTGGAGGTGACCGGACCCGTGTCGGCGACCTTGTTCGTGTCGTCGTCGGTGGTCGACACCGACTTCACGGTCAAGCTGGTCGACGTCCACCCGGACGGCCGCGCGATCAACCTGTGCGACGGCATCCAGCGGATGCGCTACCGCGACTCGCTGGAGAAGCCGGAGCTGATGGAGCCAGGCGTCGTCTACGAGATCACCGTGGACCTGCTGGCGACCTCGAACGTATTCCTGCCGGGGCACCGGATCCTGGTGGAGATCTCCAGCAGCAACTTCCCGCGCTTCGACCGCAATTCGGGCACCGGCGGCGTGATCACCCGTGAGCACGAGTCGGAGATGGCTGTCGCGCTCAACCGGATCCACCACGGCCCCTCGTATCCAAGCAGGGTCACCCTCCCCGTCATCATCCGCGAGCCGACTCAGGAGTAGCGATGCTCGGACTCATGCAGGACCGCCCGCTCGCCCTACCCCACCTCTTCCACCGCGCCGAGCAGTACTTCGGCCACAAGACGATCATCACGGCCGAGGCCTCCGGCGAGACCACGACGACGATCGCCGACATGTGCGCGCGGGTGCGCAGGCTCGCCACCGTGCTGGACATGCTGGGCGTCAGCGCGGACGGGCGGGTCGGCACATTCTGCTGGAACACCGCCCGGCATCTGGAGCTGTACCTGGCGGCGCCGTGCACCGGCCGGGTGCTGCACACCCTCAACATCCGGCTGTTTCCCGACCAGTTGGTCTACATCGTCAACCATGCCGAGGACGAGGTCGTCTTCGTCGACCGCTCGCTGTTACCCGTGCTGTGGCCGCTGACCGACCGATTGGAGACCGTGCGCACTTGCGTGGTGATCGACGACGGATCCGACGCCCCGATCCCCGACGACCCGCGCATCGCCGACTACGAGCAGTTGCTGTCCGCGGCGCAGCCGTACAGCGGCACCTTCCACATCGCCGACGAGAACACCGCCGCCGCGATGTGCTACACCTCCGGCACCACCGGCAACCCGAAAGGGGTGGTCTACAGCCAGCGCTCGACGGTGCTGCACTCGCTGATGACGCTGATCGCCGACGGCCCGGCGGCGCTGTCGGAACGCGACGTGGTGCTGCCGGTCGTCCCGATGTTCCACGCAGGCGCCTGGGGCCTGCCGTACGGCGCGCTGCTGGCGGGCGCGTCCTTCGTCTTCCCGGGCTCGAACATGACCCCGCACGCGATCGCCTCGCTGCTGGAGCGGCACAAGGTGACCGTCACCGGCGGCGTGCCCACCATCTGGATGGGCGTCCAGCCGCTGCTCGCCGAGCACGACCTGTCGTCGCTGCGCACGATCCTGTGCGGCGGGTCGGCGGTGCCGAAGGCGCTGTCGGCGGCCTACCGCGAGGCCATCGGCGTGCCGATCCTGCAGGCATGGGGGATGACCGAGACCAGCCCGATCGCTACCATCGCCCGGCCCGGCACCCAGCACGCCGCCCTGCCGGAGGACGAGCGTGACGGCGTACGCGCCCGGCAGGGCTTGGCCGCACCGCTGGTCGAGCTGCGCATCTGCGACCCCGAGACCGGCGAGCCGCAGCCGTGGGACGACACGGCCACCGGCGAGGTACAGGCGGCAGGGCCGTGGGTCGCCAAGGAGTACTACCGCGCTGAGGGCGGCGGTGCGCAGTTCACCGAGGACGGCTGGTTGCGCACCGGCGACGTCGCCACGATCGACCGCCACGGCTCGGTCCGGCTGGTCGACCGTACCAAGGACCTGATCAAGTCCGGCGGCGAGTGGATCGGATCGGTCGAGCTGGAGAATGCGATCATGGCGCATCCGAAGGTCGCCGAGGCGGCGGTGATCGCCATCCCGCACGAACACTGGGTAGAGCGCCCGCTGGCAGTTGTCGTGGCCAAGGAAGGCGAGGCACTCACCTCCAGCGAAGTCCTCCAGTTCCTCGCCGAGCGGGTCGCCAAATGGTGGGTACCCGACGTGGTGGAGTTCATCGACGAGATCCCCAAGACCAGCGTCGGCAAGTTCTCGAAGAAGACGCTCCGTGAACGATTTGGCGGCTATCAGGTCAGCGAGCCCATGGCTGAGCCGCAGAGGGCAGACCGTTGATGGTGGCATCGCTCTGCTGACAGCCGATGTCTTTCATCCATGAGCGAGTGAGGGGCACCGGCGTCAGCTGTAACGTCGACGGCTGTTTCGCGGCCTGACCAGATCGGACCCGGACGACGAGTAGGCACGGCCAAGGGCTCCGGTTGCGGGCGACACGGAGGCCGAGGGCCGATGGCGACGGCGGTCATGGGCCGGCCATTTGGACGCTTCGGCGTTCGCGGCCGGGGTCGGACTGCTGGCGTCGACCTGGTGGCGCCAAGTCGCGGCATCGCAAGCCGGAGAACGTCCGTCGGTACTTCAAGCCGGCCTCGGAGGCCGGGGCATCCGCCAAGGAGGCTGGTTCGGCGGCGGCCGGGACGGGGCGTCACCGCGCGGACGCGGGTGGCCCCGGTGTCGGCGCCGCCCGCGCTCGGTTCGAGGTCGTTCGGGACGGACGCTGTTCAGGGTTCGATGATCAGTTTGCCGACGGTGTGGCGGGATTCCAGGTCGCGTCGGGGACGGGACGAGTGCGGCGGCGGGGGCCAGGAGGTGGGTGGTGTAACTGCCGGGCACGTGATACCAGGCCACGCGCCGGCCGACGTGGAGGTCGTCGGTGCCGGGGCCCAGTGCGCGGATGACGCCTGAGCCCTCGACGCCAGGCGTCGCGGGCGGTCGGACGGTCGGGTTGAAGCCGAGGCGGGTGGAGACGTCCATGAAGTCGACGCCAATGGCACGTACCTCGACCACGGCCTCGCCCGGCCCCGGCCGCGGTATCGCGGCCGAGGTGAGGGTGAGGACGTCGGCCGGCCCGAAGCGCTCGAAGGTGATCGTGCGGGCTTGGGGCTCGTGGGCGCTCACTTGGTGATCACCGCGACGTCCGCGAGGAGGTTGGCGTTGCCGGTGTGGTGGACGGGCCGAACGCGCGCCCCGGTCAGCTTCCAGCCCTGCTCGGTGCGCTTCAGGTCGTGCTCGCCCCGGGCATAGGAGCACTAGGTCCGGCGGTCCTCCATCTCCCACAGGTGGTCGAGGACGTGCCAGGCGATGCGGCGGGCGGCGTAGCGGACGGGCCAGCCGCCGGGGACCGGCGGCCCTCCTTCGGAGGGCCGGGACAGCACCTCGGCGAGATCCGCGCGCATCGCCGCCAGGTCCGCGGGCTCGCGTGGAGGCTTGTGGCGGACGCCGACCTTGCGGGCGTACGCGCGCTCGGCCTCGACGACGTGGGCGACCATCTTGTCGCGGTCCCTGCCACCGCCGCGCGGCCCCTTGCGCAGTTCCTCAGGCGAGGCGGCGGCCGCCTCGCCGAAGAGCTTCCAGGCCGCCTCGACCAACGCGACGGCCCGAGCGGCCTCCGCCTCACCGACCGGTTCGGCGTCGAGCGAGGGGATCGCCTCGATGGCCCCGAAGTCCGTGGTGGTGCCGCCCTTGGCCCGCTCCACCACCACCGGGTCCGCCGGCTCGAAGAGCAGCCCCGCCCGCTCCGCGACGACCCGGTAGCGCGGCGCGTACGTCACCAGCGCCTCCAGCGCCTCCTCCTCGGATCTGCCGATCCGGCACCAGCCCGGCCACTCCACCGAGCAGGCGAAGACCTTCTTGGCACCGATCTCCAGGTAAACACGTGTCATGCACGGCAGCATGGCACCCGTACCTGACAGATCACGGCAGGAATACTCCCCGCCCGGCGGACAGGCCCTAGTCGATCAGCTCGATCAGGTCGGCGACCGAGTCGACCACCCGGGAGGGACGGAACGGGTAGCGGTCGATCTGGTCCCTGCTGACGACCCCGGTCAGCACCAGGATCGTGTGCAGTCCCGCCTCCATGCCGGAGACGATGTCGGTGTCCATCCGGTCACCGATCATCGCGGTGCTCTCGCTGTGGCCGTCGATGGCCCGCAGCGCGCTGCGCATCATCATCGGGTTGGGCTTGCCCACGAAGTAGGGCTCCACCCCGGTCGCCTTGGTGATCATCGCGGCGACCGCGCCGCAGGCGGGCAGCGACCCCTCGTTGGAAGGCCCGACCGCGTCGGGGTTGGTGGCGATGAACCGGGCGCCGCCCTCGATCAGCCGGATCGCCCGGGTGATCTGGGTGAAGCTGTAGGTGCGGGTCTCGCCCAGGACCACGTAGTCGGGGGCGATGTCGGTGAGCACGTAGCCGATCTCGTGCAGGGCCGTGGTCAGACCGGCCTCGCCGACCACGTACGCCGAGCCTCCGGGGCGCTGGCCGTCCAGGAACCTGGCGGTGGCCAGCGCGGAGGTCCAGATCGACTCCGGCGGGATGTCCAGGCCTGCCGCGCGCAGTCGTACGGCGAGGTCACGCGGGGTGTATATGGAGTTGTTGGTCAGGACCAGGAACCGCTTGCCGGACTCGCGCAGCCGGCGGATGAACTCGTCTGCACCGGGCACCGGGTGTCCTTCATGGACGAGGACCCCGTCCATGTCCGACAGCCAGCACTCGATCGGCTTGCGCTCGTCCACCGTTCTCCTCTGTTCCGGCCGTATATGTACGAGAACCAGGATGGCAGGGCAAGGCCGACAATGCGCCATCAGGCTCGCACATCAGAGCATCGCGCAGTTGAACGGCCGCCCAAACGGGCCTCCGGCCACCGCACGGTACCGGACCGCCCCTACCCGTTCCCGCTCCGGCCCCTGTCCGCGGATCTTGCCGTGGCGGGGAACGGTGGGCGAAAGCCCCAGGGGCCATGGCCTAACGCACGGTCCGCCAGGTCTGTTCCTCGATCAGTTCTCTGCTCCGCCAGCCGTACATGGTGCGGACCAGGCGGTGGTGGTACCAGCCGCCGCCGCGGATGAGCCCTGCGGTGTCGGCGGCGATCATCTCCCTGGACGGCGCGAGCGTGTCGGTGAACGAGGCGGTGACCGCCGCCTCGTCCCCGTCGAACCTGATGGTCATCACCCCGATCAGGTGCTGGCGTCCCGGCCAGGTCGGCAGCACCTCGGCGAGCCATCGCCGTGCCTCGTCCCTGCTGCCCCTGATACCGCCCGCCGAGGTGTAGTCGATCACCGCATCCGGGGTGAAGACCAGGTCGAGCCGTTCCCAGTCTCCGGTGTCCACCGCGTAGGCGTACCTGGCGAGCAACTCGCCGATCTCCAGCCGGTCCGCCATCTCCTGTGCCCTCATGCCCCTATCGAACCAAACGCTTGATCAGGGCGCGAGTGCCTCCAGTGCCGCCTCCGCCCTGCGCATCGACTCCTCGGGGTCGGCGTCGGGCGATCCGATCTCCGGATCGAAGTTGAGGTCGTGGAAGACGTCGGTGACGCCCTTGGCCGCCAGCCTGTCGACGTCCTGCCTGATCTCCTCGAACGAGCCGGTCAGCGGCCCTCGTCCGGCCGTCCCCGAGGGGCGGATGCGGGTGACGCCCCGGGTGACGAAGCGCAGCGCCTCGGGATCGCGCCCGGCGTCACGAGCGGCCTCCTTGGCGACGGAGATCTTCTTGTCGATCTCGTCGAGGTCCTCACGGCTCGAACTGATCCAGCCGTCCGCCAGCCGCCCGACGCGCCTCAGCGCCACCTCCGCCGACCCGCCCAGCAGGATCGGCGGCACGGTGGGCGGTTTGGGATCCTGGTACGCGGCCGGCAGCTCGTAGAACTCGCCGCTGTGCTCCACGACCTCCTCCGTCCACAGGCGCCGCAGCAGCGGGACGAACTCCTCCCCGCGCCGCCCGCGCCGCTCGAACGACGCCCCCGAGGCGGCGAACTCCTCGGGCAGCCAGCCCAGCCCGAGTCCCACGTCCAGCCGCCCGCCGGAGACCGCCTGCAGGCTGGCCAGCTGCTTGGCCAGCAGCGCCGGCGAGACGAACGGTATGTTGAGCACCGCGACCCCGAGCCTGATCCGGCTCGTCAACCCCGCCAGGTAGGCGAGCGTGACCACCGGGTCGTGCACGCTGCGGTAGATCGGGCCCATGTCGTGCCCCTGCGGATAGAGCAGACGCTGGAAGGTCCACACCTCGTGGTAGCCGAGTTCCTCGGCCCGGCGTGCCACCCGCGTCATGTTGCCCGGCGTCGCCCATGACCCCGACACCGGCACCGCAAACCCGATCCTCATATCTCGTACTTTATGCGGCTGCTCGGCAAGATCCTGGATCGAGTGGTTCACTTTCCCGGTGGACAGCGACGATCTGATCGACACATTACGCCGGATCGGCGTCGAGTACGGCGGTGTGGCCGGCACCGTGCTGCCGACCAGGCCGGACGTGATCATCATGCGGGCCGGCTCCGTCGTGGTCAAGGCGCACGCACCGGGGGCGGAGCGGGAACCGCTGGTGGAGCGGATGCGGGCCACCGCCCATCCGGCGCTGCGCCAGATCATGCTCCAGCCGGTGACCGAGGAGGTCATGACCGCCGGGGATCGGCTGGTCACCGTCTGGCCGGCCGGGACTCCGGTGGACCCCGAGGATCCGGACGCGGCGCCCTGGGAGGCCGCCGCCCGGCTGCTGGCACGGCTGCACGCCGTACCCGCGCGGACCCTGCCCCCGCTGGGAGCCGCGGGAGGGCCGAGCCGGGTGGCCGCGACCGTCGCCCGCCTGGGCGACCGCTCCGCCGCCGAGCTGGCGGTACGCCGGGCCTTCGGCTGCCTGCCCTCCCCTTCCGCGGGCCCCGGCGGCCTGACCCACGGCGACTGGCACATGGGCCAGATGGTCCGCGCGCCGGACGAGTGGATCCTCATCGACATCGACGACCTGGGCGTCGGCGACCAGGCGTGGGACCTGTCCAGGCCCGCCGCCTGGTTCGCGGCCGGGCTGCTGGAACCGCAGGTGTGGCACCGCTTCCTGGATGCCTACCGCGCCGCGGGCGGGGGCGCCGTCCCTCCGGACGGTGACCCGTGGGAGCGGCTGGAGATCCCCGCGCAGGCGATGACCGTACAGCTCGCGGCGGCGGCGGTGGCCACCGCCGGGCGGGCGGGGCGCCCGCTGGACGAGGTCGAGGAGATCCTCGTCGAGGCGTGCCTGAGGATTGTCCGACACAGAAGCGCCTGCCATGCTGTGCCCACGCAGTAGGTTGTGGTTACTTGGTAATCACGCCCGAAAAAGGAGACCAGCCAGATGCAGTGCCCCAAGTGTCGGGGCGCCATGCGCACCTACGAGCGCAACGGCGTCCACATCGACCAGTGTGAGAGCTGTCGCGGAATCTTCCTGGACTACGGCGAGCTTGAGACGCTGACCCGCATGGAGAGCCAGTGGTCACAGCAGTCCCACGCTGCTCCGCCGCCTCCTCCGCCGCCGCCCGTGCACGGCGCTCCCGGCTACGGCGCTCCCGCCTGGGGTGCACCGCACCACGGTCACTACGGTCACCACCGCCAGCGCAGCTGGGTGGGGATGCTCTTCTCGACCTGATCGGAGCCGGGGGAACACAGGGACCGCGATCTCACGACGAGATCGCGGTCTTCGCGTCCGTGGCGGCCCACCGAAGAGCAGGTCAGCCGGGGAAGTCGCCCGGCTTGATCCGCTTTGGCTTCACGGTGCCCCCCATGACGGCGTGCAGGGTGATCGTCCAGTCGGTCCAGCGGATCTGGGCCGCGGTGTAGACGGTCCTGAACCGCACGGACTTGCCGAACTGCTCGAAGTCGCACGACCGGGTGAAGCTGCGGGCCTTGGAATCCCAGTCGCTGCCGAAGGTGTAGTAGATCTTGTAGCTGCCGTCCCGCACCCCCCGGATCTTGAACTTCGACTTCTTTCTGACGTACACGGTGACCGCCTTCCGCTTGCCGCGCACCAGGACGACGACGGCGTCCTGCCGGGTGCCGTTGCGCAGTTCGAGGAAGGCGCGCCCCGGACGGCCCTCGGAGGCGATGAATCTGCCGTTGGGCAGTCGGCGGGTGCGCTGCTTGGGCGCCTTGACCGAGATGACGCTCGCCGGATATCCGCTCAGCGCGTCGGCCGCCTTCTCCACATCGGACAGCTCCCCTGCTCTGTCCATGCCGGTCAGCACGGCGGGGCCGGTGCAGAACCGCTGTGCCTCGGCGTCCCGGCGGGCGCCTCCGAAGGCGACCGACAGGGCGCGCAGGGCCTCGACGTAGTCGTCGTGCTGGACCTTCACCTCCGCGGGAGGGGCCAGCTCGGCCAATCGGGTCACCGCGCCGTCCACCGCGGTGGAGGCCTGCTTCAGCCGCTTGTCGAGGGTCTTCAGCCCGCCGGTCGCGGCCAGCTTCTTCACCGCGGCACGCACCGGGCCGCGCGCCTTCTCCAACTCGGTCCGGTACTCCTCGGGCGTCAGCGTCACGACGGCGGGTGAGGTGGCGGGTGAGCCGGTGGGCGGCGAAGAGGCCCGGCCGCCGGACCCCTGGCCCACTCCGGCCACACCGCCCGCGGTGGCCGGGCCGACCACCTTCTCGTCAGAGGACGCGGTGCAGGCGGTCAGGGCCACCAGGGTTGCCACGGCACAGGCGAGGATACGGGGGGTAGTCACTTACCAAACTATTGCCGCATCGATCATTGTCCGTCAAACAGTGCCGGAAAATCGGTGGTCTCCACCAACCCCCTCCCGATTCACGGACAGCCACCGGGTGACACCGGCGGATCCCAGGAACGACAGGTCGTGGCTGACCATGACGAGTGCGCCCCGATAGGTCTCCAGAGCCTGGGCGAGCTCTCTGACGCCACTGGGATTCCGCAGGAAATCGTCATCGGGACAATAAAGGGTCCGCCGAGGTCGGATATGCGCCGGGCCGGAAAGGCGACTCGTGCGACGCGGTGTCCGAAGCCTCAGCACCCCAACGGCCCCTCCTGCGGGAGGGGAATATGACAGTACGCCTCTGGTCCTGTCAAGCCTTTTCCCGCACCCTCCGCCATCTGGAGCCCCGAACCGGTTTCGGCTGTTTCCCGGCGGCCGATATGGCGGCGCGAGGTCATGTCCGCCACCACGGACGGGACAACATGATCTACCCCCACACCACCCGGAGGAGCGGAGGCTGACATGTCCCCTCATACCGACCAGTACGGGTGAACATCCTCGGCCCGGCTCTCGCCGGAGTGCGTGGAAGAAAACGGTGAAAAGCCCAGGTGCTTACCTAAACCGGGTCTTTCACCCCCGAAGGCCACCCGCGCCATGAGGAGTTCCCGGAAAACCATGCCATCGGATCAGGAGAGCTTTGGAAACAACTACCCTCGCCACTTGAGGTGTAGCTCAGAGTGATTAAACGCCTTTGATTAATTCTTGTCGGGAACCCTAGGGCAATCAGACTGAACCGCTACCTTTGCCTCCCTGAGATGACCGTTCTCACGCTTCGCACCTAGCGTGAGTCAGATCCGGACGCCAGGTCGGGTGTCGTCCTCGATACCGGTCAGGCGTCTTGGCAGCCCGGGTATCTCCCAGGGTTCCACCGATTCGGCAGGAGTGATCTCTCATGATCATCCTTAGGAACATGCTCGCAGCCGGTGCGATGGTCGTCTCAACCCTCGCCGCCCCCGTAGCGATGTCGGCCCAACCCGCCAGTGCCGGCACTGTGGCACAGGAGGCCACCACGACCGTCTTCACCTCCGCTCAGAAGCCCTGTAGGGAACACGCGAATCCCGCGAGGTGCTTCGCCAGGCGCCACGGCGGTGGCGGTGGCGGCGGTGGCGGTGGAGGCGGCGGCGGCTGATCCACCGGCAGCCTCGGAGACCATCGCCAGATGCATCCGAGACCGCTAGAAACACCGGCGCCCGCCCGACGATCGGGACGGCTCCGGCAGTGAGCCCGCGTCAACAGATCGGGATGTTCCGCACCGGTCGCCCTCGGCGACCGGTGCGGATCCCGATCACTGCCGAGACGTCGCCCGGATCTCAGCCGGACGGCCGGACCACGAGGAGCGAGCGCGGGCGCTTGGTGAACTCCGCCTCGCCCGTGACCGTGAACGTCTCACCGTCACGCGCCAGCGGCAGCCGGCCCGAGGGAGCCGAGAGGCGCAGCGTGTCGGCCTGCCACTGCTGGTAGTGGCGTGAGAGCTTCACCCTTGCGGCCAGCAGGCTGAGAAACACCCGCACCCGGGGCAGCCGGTCGGCGGCGGCGAGCACGCGGATGTCCAGCAGACCGTCTTCCAGGCGTTGCCGCCTGGCGGGAGCAGCACCGCGTGCCTCGTAACGACAGTTGCCCACGAACACCGTCCAGACACGCCTGGGCACACCGTCCACGATGAGATCCACCGGCCGCGCGCCCCCGGGGCCGAGGACCTCGGCCATGGCCCAGAACAGCGCGGGCCACGTGCCGATCCGGCTCTGCCGGCGCTCCCTGCTCTCCGCCAGTGCCTGGTAGAGGCCCACACTGACGGAGTTGACGAACGTCCGGCCCGCGACCTCGCCGACGTCGACGGCCACGAGGTCACCGTTGCGGTACGCCTCAGCCGCCTCCTGCACGGTCTCGACTCCGAGCGCGCGGGCGAATCGGCCGCGGACGCCTGTGGGGACGACCAGCAGCGGGGTCGCCGCGCCCGCCGTCTCCTGTGCCGCGAGGTTGACCACGGCGTCCCCTCCGGCCACCGCGAGCACCTTGGCCCGCGAAGCGGCGTCCCGCACGGCGGCTCCGAGGTCGGCACCCGGCGCCACCTCGACGACCTCGGCCCGGGGAAGGGCCGCGCGTAGCGTCTCCGCCGTTCCCGCGGCGGCGTCGGCCGCGCCGTCGACCACGGCGACCGCCCCCTCGCCCTCCGGGTCGAGCAGCGCGGAGGGCGCCGTGAGGGCGGCGCGGGCGTGCCCCGCCTCTCCGGCGTCGGGCCAGATGCGGCGGGTGACCAGTCCCGCCGCCACGCCGATCCCGGCCCCCGCGAGCACGTCGCCCGGATAGTGCACGCCGGTGTAGACGCGGGAGAAGCAGACGGCGGCCGCGAGAAGCGCGACGGGGACCGCGACCGCGCGAGGCGCCTCCATCGCCACGGCCGCGGCGAAGGCGGCCGCCGAGGCGGAGTGGCCCGAGGGGAACGACGCCGAGGTGGGCATCTTGATCAGCCGGGCGAGCGGTAGCCCTTCTGCCGATGGCCGGCTCCGGCGGAAGGCCTGCTTGCCGACCAGGTTGACCAGCGGGCTGGCCAGGCTGACCGCGAGCAGCCCTCTGGTCGCGGCGCGGCGCAACGGCCGGCGCCCGCTGACCGCGAACGCTCCAGCCACCCCGGCCCACAGCAGGGAGTTGTCCGCCGCGCGTGACAGCGCGGGCACGACGCGTTCAAGACCGGGCAACCTCGCGCTCGCCACCATGGCGAACACCCTCCGGTCCAGCCTGCTCAGCCGTGAGCTCAACCGCATGCGTCACACCCTCCCGCGACGACGAAGAACGATGACAGACGAACGGACAGTCATTTGATTCTGCCGTCTACCCTGACAGGCGGTGCCCGGCACGTCCCCACCGCTTCCATGCTTCTTGTCAGAACGGCTTTAACGACACGGTCCCGCTAGTCGTCCGCCACATCCTCCGCCCCGGCCTCCGGCGCGGCGGGGATCGCCGGCTCGTAGCCCCGGGCGGCGAGTTCGGCCTCGATCGCGGCGCAGACGGTCTCCACCACCGTGACGCGGGCCAGGCGTTTGTCGTCGCCGGGGACCACGTGCCACGGCGCCTTCGGATGGTCGGTACGTGCGAGCATGTCCTCCACCGCGGCCTCGTACAGCGGACGCTTCTCGCGGTTGCGCCAGTCCTCGTCCGTGAGCTTCCAGGCCCGCAGCGGGTCACCGGCCCGGTCCTGGAAGCGCCGTAGCTGCTCGTCCTCGGAGACGTGCATCCAGAACTTGACCAAGATCATGCCTTCGGCCGTGAGGGTCCGCTCGAACTCCACGATCTCCCCGTACGCGCGGGACCACTGCTCCTCGGTGGCGAAGCCCTCGACCCGCTCCACCAGCACCCGGCCGTACCAGGAGCGGTCGAGCACGGTCATCCCGCCCCAGCCGGGCAGGACCGGCCAGAACCGCCACAGGAAGTGGTGACGCTTCTCGTCGTAGGTCGGCGCGGCGAACTGCGCGACGCGAACGTGGCGCGGGTCCAGCGGGCGCACCAGCCGCTTGATGGCACCTCCCTTGCCCGAGGCGTCCCACCCCTCGAAGACCACGCACAGCGGCGGACCGATGCGCTGCTCGCCGACCTGACCGCCGAGCGTGAGCCGCAGGTGGAGCAGGCGTTCGAGAGCGGCGTCGAGCCGCTCGGAGGCCTCGTTCTTGGTGAGCTTCCGTGACAGGTCAACCTCAGCCAGGCGATTCATGCTGACAAGCCTCGCATGTCCCATCCCGTGGGCACTCCCGAAGAGCGGCTCCGGTCGCGCGCCGTCAGGTCAGGCGTTCCCGGTAGACCTCTCTGGCCCGGCCGATCAGGTCAAGATGGTCGGTGAGCTGCCCGGCCGTCTCGAAGACGCCCTCCTCACGAAGGAGCGCCTCCAGGGTGTCCAGCCACTCCAGGCACCAGCCGACGTCCTCGGCCCTGGCCACGTGACGGCCGCCCACGTCGAGGTAGACCGGGCTGGTGTGGGCGTACACCTCGCCGGTGAAGGACCGCTCGTGCGGGCCACCGGTGGCGAGGGCGACCACGTAGGTGGGGTCGCCGACGACCAGTTCCGCGGTCAGTTCGCCGGGCGGCCCCTCGGCCAGCACGCCGTCGGCTGTGCGAATCTCCAGCCGCTGCACCTCGGGACCCACCGACCGGGCGGTGATCGTGATCCGCTCGCCCGGCGACAGGTCCAGGGTGGCACCGGGGCCGTGGCCTCCGGCCGACAGCTCCAGCCAGGGGCCGGTGGTACCGAAGGTACGGCCCCTCCTGACCGCCTCGGCGAACGACGCGGCGCTCAGCGCTCCGTCCACCCGGGCGTAGACCCGCGCCCAGCCGGGCGGGTTGGACTGGTTTCCCCGCCGGGCGAAGGAGACCATCGCATCGGTCCCCGCGGTGACCGCGATGCGGTTGCCCGCCCCGATCAGGCGCCGGTAGACGGCGGCGGTCGCGGTGATCGAGGTCTGGCTGAGCACGTCGAGGGTGTCGACGAGGCCGAGGGCCGCGTCGGCGACGATCTCCCTGGAGGAGCAGTTGCGTCCCCACAGCAGTGCCTTGTCCGGTGCGTCGGCGTCGGCGAACGGCGTGTGGAAGGGATGACTGTAGCCGGTCACGGCGCCGAGGCCGCGGAGTTCCTCGCAGGCGACGCTGTTGGGCGGCCAGTCGGCGGTGCCGAGGAAACCCGTGTGGAACCGTGAGGGCGGAGCCGAGACGCCGAAGGCGTAGAGGTGGCCGAGCAGGTCGTTGCGGTACTCCACACCGATCCTGGCCACGTGCGAGGCGTCGGACCAGGGCAGGTCACGTCCCGCCCAGTGCTCCAGCGCCTCGGAGTCGTAGACCCGCTCGGAGGAGACGTTCCCCGCGACCAGGTTGAGGACGTGCAGGTCCTCGCCGTGCTGCATGGCCCCCGCGAGCTCGGGCGTGCCGACCATGTCGCCCGCCCAGTTGAGGTGGACGTGCATGTCCCCGCCGTACCAGCCGAGGGCCGCCGCGTCGTAGAGCCGCTCGGGGGTCAGCTCGACGAGGGTCTCCTCCCCCGCGGCCGGGGTGAGCGTGACCTCGGCGGAGCCGTACTCCATGCCCCTGGAGACCCGGACCGTCAGCGTCTCGGCCGGGACGTCCAGGACCAGGTCGTCGCCGTGGAAGTAGGGCATCACGTGGTAGTCGTACCTGTCGGGGGCACCCTCGGGATACCAGCCCTGCCCGTGCTCGCCGTACACGCTCCACTTGCACGCCAGGCCCGCGCGCACCCGCAGGCGGGCCGCGGGGACCCGGCGTGCCAGTGACGACAGGTCGACCGGTAGGCCGTCGGCGACCACCTCGCTCCGATTCGTGATCTTGATGAGCCGGGCACCGCCGGGGCCGACCACGTGTGCCCGCCCGTCCACCAGCACGGTGACCGGCTCCGGCCTGGCGGAGTCGACCAGCAGCGTCGTGCGCAGGGGGCTGCCGTCCAGCACGGCCCGCGCCCGCGCCTCGACCACGGCGCCCTCCCTGGTGAGGCGGAGCGCGGCGAGGTTGTCGAGCACCCTGCCCGCCAGGACAGCGCGGACCACCTCGTCCATGTCCAGCTCGTCGAGGCGGTCCCCGATCTCCTTGAACGGCATTCCCGGGTAGCGGGCGCCGAGCATGCCGTAACAGACCTCCCAGAAGGTCGTCGTGCCCATCAGGTAGGCGTCGGTGGCCATCGACTTGACGTAGAAGATGGGATCCTCACCCCAGGTGACCCCGTGCTCGGCCAGCAGTGCCCGGTACTCTCCGAGCGCCCGCGCCACGGTGAGAGGCATGTTCGGATCGTCACACATAGGGCTCTCCACGCGGTAGGACTCCCGGTGATCGCCGCTATCGTGACACGCCGGACACGGGGCATCGCGTACACGTGTCCGAGGGGAAGGGATTCATCCCTGCCGGAGGGACAAAAACGCTCCCGGGACGGTGACGATCCGCCCCGGAGGTGGGCGTGCCCACCGTGCGGGACCACCCGCTCCACGGGGAGGACGGGCTCGATGGTTCCCGTCCGCCCCGGAAGGGGGACATGGGCGTCAGCGGGTCCCGGTCCGCTCCGCGGAGGGTTCGACGCTCCCCGGAGAGGACGGCATGCCCAGCCGCATCCGCATCGCGTGCTCCACGAGGGCGATGAGCACCTCCTTGCCCGACTCCCGCTGCCTGGCGTCGCACAGCACGATCGGGATGTCCTCGTGGAGGGTCAGCCCGAGCCTGACCTCGTCGAGCTCGTAGCGGCGAGCCCCGTCGAAGCAGTTGACCGCGACGATGAAGGGCGTCTCGCGCCGCTCGAAGTAGTCGAGCGAGGGGAAGCAGTCGGCCAGCCTGCGGGTGTCGGCGAGGACCACCGCGCCCAGCGCGCCCAGCGCCAGCTCGTCCCAGAGGAACCAGAAGCGCTCCTGCCCAGGCGTGCCGAACAGGTAGAGGCGGTAGTCGTCGCCGATGGTGATGCGGCCGAAGTCCATCGCGACAGTGGTGGTCTGCTTGGTCTCCACGCCCGACAGGTCGTCGACACCGATACCCCGGTCGCTCAGGGTCTCCTCGGTGCGCAGCGGCTCGATCTCGGAGACCGCGCCGACCAGCGTGGTCTTGCCCGCGCCGAATCCTCCGGCGACCAGGATCTTGATCGCCTTGGGCAGCTTCGCGCGCCCGGCGTCACGGCTAGAGCGCACGGAGTCCATCGAGCACCGCCCTGTACAGCCTCTCGTCGTGCATGTCCGTCTCCGAATGCGGTTCTTGTATGGCGATGAATCCCTGGTCGAGCAGGTCACTGAGCAGGACACGGACCGTGCCTGCCGGAAGGTTCATGTGGGCGGCGATCTCCGCGACCGACTGGGCCAACTGGCAGAGCCGGACGATGGCCAGGCACTCCGGGTCCAGGCCCGGCTCCCTCGACGAGACCTGCCGGATGGTCACCACCAGGGTGATGAGGTCGAACCTGCCGCGGGTCGGTTCGGTCCTGCCTCGCGTCAGGATGTACGGCCTGACGATCGGCCCCGCCTCGTCCCCGACCCACTGGGCCTCGGGCTGCTCGTCGAAGATGCTCATCGCGTGCCGTCGCCTCTGAAGGAGGAGTCGGCGGTCCGGGTGGGCGAGGTGAGGTACTGGCCGACGCGGGTGACGAGCATGGCCATCTCGTAGGCGACCAGGCCGACGTCGGCCTCGGCTCCGCAGAGCACCGCCAGGCACGCTCCCTGCCCGGCGGCCGTCACGATCAGGTACGCCGTCCGCATCTCGATGATGGTCTGGCGCATCGGCCCGCCACCGACCCGGTCGCTGACCCCCCGGCCCAGGCTCTGGATCGCCGATCCGACGGCGGCCAGATGTTCGGCGTCGGCGGGGGAGAATCCCGCCGACGCGGCGAGCAGCAGGCCGTCTGTGGAGAACACGATTCCGTGCTGAGCTTCCTCCACCCGCGAGACCAGGTCGTCCAGCAACCAGGCCAGGTCCGTGAAAGATCCTGTTCCCTGCACCACTCGTTGTCCTCTCCTTCTGCCTGCCGATGTTCCGTCGCCGGCCCTCGGCGCCTCATCGGCACCGACCCGGCACACGCTCACATATTGGGGTCACCCGACGGGCCCACCCTCGTCCACGGGATCGCCTGCCCGCCTGGTCAGCTGGGCCGCGTCGTCGCGGCCGCGGCGCGTGCCCGTTTGGAAGGACGTCATGGCCGCGCGGATCATCTCCGGGGAGCGCTCGTCGGCGCCGTCGTCGTCCGGGGGCACCGGCGCGGCCACCTCGTCGTCCTGCAGCGGGGCGGCGAGATGCGTCTGGGGAACACGCCTCGGGAGGCCGCCCGGTGTGTGGCTGCTGTCGGGCGGGGGCAGCACGGGCGGCAGTGCCGCCCCCGGGCCGCCCGCACGTCCGGGAGTGGTGGAGCCGTCGGGCGCGCCCGGTGCGGCGGGAGACCCGGGGTTCGTGAAGTCGGGCAGGCTCATAGGTGCTCCGGAGTCGGGCAGCTGCCTGAGTGCCGCGGGATCGGCGAAGCGGCCAGGGGCCGCCGGATCGGCGAGACCCGCGGGAAGGCCAGGGTCTGCGACACGGCCGGGAGACGCGGGTTCCCACGCCTCGGGCCAGGCACCCGGGACGGACTCGTCGACGGGCTCTCCCTCGGCGCCACCGGTCCGCACCGGGCCGGCGGCGATGCCCAGGGGATCGCCGGCCCGGCCACGGACCGCGGCGACCGCGGACGTGGTGCCGTTCATCTCGCCGGTGCTCGCCGGGCGTGCCTGCGGCACGCCGACGCCGATGGAGGCTTCCGGCTGCTCCTCGTTGATCAGGTCCTGCGGGATGAGGACGACGACGGTCGTGCCGCCGTACGGGGACGCCTTGAAGGTCACCCGGACGTTGTGCCGTTCGGCCAGGCGGCTGACGACGTACAGACCCAGCCTGGCGTTACCGGAGAGCTTGAGCTCCGGAGGGTTGGCGATCCGCTCGTTGGCCCCCGCGATGTCCGCGGCGCTCATGCCCAGCCCCCGGTCCTCGATCTCCAGCGCGTAGCCGTGGGCCACGAGGTGCCCGCCGACCTGGACCGTGGTGTAGGGCGGGGAGAAGGAGGCGGCGTTCTCGACGAGCTCGGCGATCAGGTGGATCACGTCGCTCACGGCCCGGCCGTCCAGCGCCACCTCGCCCAGGGGCATCACGTCGACCCGGGTGTAGTCCTCGATCTCGGCGAGCGAGCCGCGGACCACGTCGATCATCGGGACCGCGTCGCGCCAGGCGCGGCCGGGCGCCGCACCGGCGAGCACGAGGAGGTTCTCCGCGTAGCGTCGCATCCGGGTCGCCAGGTGGTCGAGCCGGAACAGGTCGCGCAGTTCCTGCGGGTCGTTCTCGCGCCGCTCCATGACGTCGAGCACGCTCAGCTGGCGGTGCACGAGCGACTGGGTGCGGCGGGCGAGGTTGCGCAGGATGTCGGCGATGTCGCGGCGGAGCTGGGCCTGCTCCGCGGCGACCTTGATGGCGGTCTGTTGCACGGCGTTGAACGCCTGGCCGACCTGCCCGATCTGGTCGTCGCCGAACTTGAGGGGCGGTGCCTCGGCCGCGACGTCCACGGTCTCCCCGTGGCCGATCCGCTCGACCACGGAGGGCAGCCGCTCGTTGGCGAGCTCCCAGGCGGCGGCCCGCAGCTTCTCCAGCTGCTGGACCAGGGCGCGGGCCGTGGTGATGGCCAGGACGACCGAGGCGATGACGGCCACCAGCCCCAGACCGCCGGCCAGCGCGAGCCGTACTATGACGCCGACGGCGACCGGGCCCGACCGCTCGACCACGCCACTGCCGGCCGTGAGCACCGCCTCCGTCAGCTTGGCCTGTGCGGGCTGGGCGTCGGAGCTCCATCGCGCGACGTCGATCATTCCGGTCGACACCACGTTCGCGTCCCCGATCAGCTGCTCCTCCATGGCTCTCAGCCGAGTGAACTGCTCGCTGGTGGCCAGCTGCCGGTAGGCTTCCTGGTCGGCCGCGGGCAGCTCGGCCACCGCCTCGGTGAGGAGGAAGCGCCGCATGCCGACGATCTGCGTGAACCTGACCTGCTCGCCGTCGGCGAACCTGCCCGCCGTCAGGGCGCCCATCACCAGGGCGTCTCCCTGGGACAGCAGGTCCCGGGCCCGGTTCATCTCGATGAGCGTGCGGGTGTCCTTGGCGAGTTCCTCGTCGTCCAGCGTGGCCAGCGAGTCGTAGACGCGGTAGATGGAGTCGACGATACCGGTGAACTCCGCGGCCGCCCAGGTCCGGCTGCCCCGGCCCGTGTCGATCGCCCTGCGCGTGGTGGCCAGCTCGTCCAGCAGTCGGCGTGTCTCGGCGATACGATGCCCCAGGGCCGAGCTTCCCAGCAGCTGCACGCTGCTGCCGGCGGTGAGCTCCCGGAAGTTCGCGCCCGCGGCGTCGGTGCGCCCGCGCTGGGCGGCCAGCGCCTCGCGCCGTCGGCGTTCCGTGCCGCCCGCGCCCAGCGTGATCGCGGTAAGCCGTCGTTCGGCCTGCACCTCGACGATGAGCCGCTCACTCGGCTCCGCCACGTCGGTGTTGAGGGTCGCCACGCCCAGCATGTTCACACCGTCACGGACCGTCACCCATGCCGTGAACGCCCAGAGCGCGGTGAGCGACACCAGAAGTGCCGTGACCTTGGTCCGCAAGCTCGCGTTACGCAAGCGCATGGTATCCATCCCGGGAAGCAGAAAGAAAATAGACGGCACATTTTTGCGGCAGTCGACACATGTAGTTCAAACGGTCGCCACATCGCACGGATCAGCGGGACATCCCACATCACACCCGCCGAACCCTAGCAATGTCACTAAACACACTCAAGGTGGGACAGAACAGATGAGCCCTTCTGTCCTGTTTTGAATTCACAGTCAATTCTCAATACGAGTCGTCCTCAGGAAGTGAGAGTGCACGCCGTGCCAGGTGAAGCGCGCCCAGAACGGCCGCCCTGACGATCGCCACCGGCAGGTACAGGTCCTTGTCGACCCAGAGCGACGGCGCCTCGCCGTCCCGGGTGGCCGCCAGGCGGCGGTATCCGCGTTCCACGGCCTCCCGCCACCGCTCCTCCTCCCGCGTCGCGCCGGCCAGCAGCAGGGTCTGCAGCGCGTAGGCGGTCTCCTCCGCGGTGCCCTCCCAGCGGCCCCACGACCCGTCCGCGCGCTGGGTGCCGAACACCCACGCCAGTGCCCCGCCCACCGCGCCCGCCGACTCCTCACCGCCGAACTCGCGCAGCGCGATGGCGCAGCAGGCGGTGGCGTAGTACGGCGAGACGTGCCAGCGGTCCGTCCAGCTGCCGTCCGCCTCCTGGCGGTCACGCAGCCACGCCGCCAGCTTGGTCGCGACGGCCTCGTGGCGGGGCTCTCCCCCGCACCGGCGCAGGTACTCGCCGAAGGCGTCGAGCACGTGCGCGTTGGTCGTCGGAGACATGCCCTCCTCCCCGCGCCAGGTACAGAAGTGGGTCTCCGTCTCGAACGGCCACAGCCCCTCGGGCTCGCGCGGCTCGCCGATCAACGCCAGCGCGTACAGGGCGACGGAGGTGGTGTCGGCGTCCTCGGGAAGGCCGGGCCCCGTGGCGGTCCCCTCGGGACCGAGCCCGTGCCGCAGGCTCGCGGCCAGCTCCGGTGACACGTCCACCGGGATTCCCGCGCGCCGCAGCCAGCTGAGCGTCCAGCCGCGCTCGAACACGCTGATGGGCAAGGCGCAGGGCACCGGCCCGCCGGTGGAGGCCACCACCGCCTCCAGGTAGCGCCGTACGGCCGCTTCCTGGCCTGGCCTGGAGCCGGGCGACGCGGCCAGCCAGGCGGCACCGGCCGCGGGCGAGGCGCCGACGGCCGCCATCCCACCGGGCATCGGCGTGGGCAGGATCCCGGAGGCCGCCGTCGCCTCAGGTCCCGCGACCTCGAGGGCATGGACCAGCTTCTGCGGGATCTCCGCGCCCGACGTCAGCCACGCCCTGACCGCGGCCAGCTTGGCACCGTCCAGGCCCGGGGGCGGTTTCGGCCCCTCTCCGTCGAGGTGGCCGTCGATCAGGGAGAGCAGGGACGACACGATGAGCTCGATCGCGGGCGTGTCCGGCAGGGGCGCGGCGGAGCGGAGGCGATTCCGCACGGCCTCCAGCCCGCGATCGGCCGCCTTGGCGAGCAGGTCGGGGTCGGCGGAGGTGCCGCGCCCGATCTCGGCCAGCAGCGCCTCGACCGCGCTCAGGGTGGGGACCAGAGCGTGGTCGCCGGATGAGTGCCAGCCGCCCCCCGGCCGCTGGGTGGCGAGCAGGAACCCGATCCGCTCGGTATGCCCGGCCAGCCACGGGGCCAGGCTCACCAGCCGGCCGGTCTCGTACGGGGAGGCGGACACCTGCCCCCAGGGCTGGGCCAGCAGCCCGGCGACCAGCTCGCGCGCCTCGGCGACCGTGTCGATCCCGTCGCCTGCCCCGGTGCCGCTCTTCGTGTCGCTCTTCGTGCCGCTTCCCGCGTCGGACCCGCCGGGGGCTCCCTGGCCGATCGCCGGCGAGGCGCCGAGCACCGCGGGAGCGGACAGACCGTCGACGCTCACAACGCCCCCCAGTAGTCGCCGACCTGGTAGAAGCCGGCGCAGAAGTCCATCTGCCGTTCCATGTAGCCCGCCAGCTCCGGATGGGCCTCCCGGAGCGGGGCGACCAGCTCCCTGCTCCGTGCCGCCAGCTCGGCGATCCGCCGCTCCACCTCGGCGCGGCCGATGTCGAGCAGCAGGACGTTGAGGTCTCCCCAGGCGACGTCCCGCTCGTAGGTGCCCAGGTCGTTGAGGAGGCGGATGACCCGTTGCACGGCCCAGCCCGCCTCGCGCAGCGGGCCGACGTCCGCGACCGAGCCCTGGCCCGTGACGTGGATCCAGTGGGCGGCGAACACGAAGGAGAAGCCGAGGTTGTCGGCGTTGCCGAGATACTCCTCGAAGGTCGGCGTGACCTTGTCGTTCTTCCAGCGCCACTCCGCGAGCATCCCGTCCAGCATGCGTTCCAGCTCGTCGCGCCAGATCGGTCCGAGCTCGGGGAAGGCCGGCGAGGAGGCGAGCTCGTCGCGGATGCCGGCGAGCATGCGGGTGAGGTCGTCGCCGGGAACCGGCGGCCCCCCGGCGGCCACGTCCAAGCACCGCCGGGCGATGTCCGCCACCTCGGCCGGCGAGGTGGCGACGTAGTCGACGAGCCAGTCCAGCCCGAACGCCCACAGGGAGGTCTTGTTCGCCATCCGCAGCCGCTCGGCGGTGAACCAGGGCCCGCCGAACGCCATGGCCAGCGAGAGGGTGCTGTACAGGGCCGCGTCGAAGGGCTTCGCGGAGAACAGACCGGGATAGGTCTCCGCCCACTCGCGCATCTCCCGCTGGGAGCGGCCGGCGCGGGCGCAGATCGTCCCGGCGGCCATCGCCTCCATGGCCTCCGGCCGGATGCCGGGGTCGAGTCGCGCCGTCATCGCAAGACTCCGCCCTGATCGTGCCGGGCGGAGGATATGCCCAGCTCGACCTTGCCCTTGGGGCGCAGCGAGGCGGCCCACCCCGTGACGAACGGCCCCGGCGTGCGCACCGACATCCGGAACCGGCTGAGGATGCCCGCGACCACCAGTGGCGCCTCGACGTAGAACAGGGGCTCGCCCAGGCACCTGTGCGGCCCGCCGCCGAAGGGGAAGTAGGCGTACCTGTGCCTACGCTCCTCAGATCTTCCAGGCGCGAACCGCTCGGGGTCGAACTCGTCCGGGCGCTCCCAGAACTCCGCAAGCCGCTGGGTGGCGTACGGGGTTACCAGCACCGTCGAGCCGGCCTTGATCCGCACGCCGCCGATCTCCGCGTCCTCCATGACCATGCGGGGGAGCAGCCAGCCCGCCGGGTACAGGCGCAGGGTCTCCTGGAGGACCATGCGGGTGTAGGTGAGGTGGGGGATGTGCTCGGGACGGGCCGGCCCCGCGCCCACCACCTCGTCGATCTCCGCCTGGAGCCTGGCCTCGACGTCCGGATGCTCGTCCAGCAGCAGCCACAGCCAGGTGAGGACCATCGCGGTGGTCTCCGACGACGCGGCGTACACGCTGACCAGGGCGTCGCGGATCTGTTTCTCGGTGAGCCTGCCGCCGTTCTCGTCGACGGACCGGCAGAGCACGGAGATGACGTCGACGTTGTCGTCGGGGGCGGCCATCGCCTTTCTCGCCACGGGGAAGACCACGTCGTCGATCGCCCTGACGGCCTTCAGGAAGGCCCGGTCACCGGGTATCCGCATGAAGTACGGCATGAACGGCATGAGAATCCGGTAGACGAGCGAGTGGGATGCCTGTTCGAAGGCGGGGATGATGCGCTCCCCGTCCTCCCGGTTCAGCTTGTCCCCGAACAGCACCCGGTTGACGATGTAGCTGAGGATCCTGGACATCTCCGTGGCCGCGTCGAAGTTGCGCCCCGACTGGACATACCCGTCCCACTCCTGGACGCGCCCGGCGACGCGCCTGGACACCTCCTCGGCGATCGTGGCGACGTACCGCGTGGTGAACAGCGGCTGCAGGACCTTCCGGCTGTTCTGCCAGTGCTCGCCGTCGCTCATGATGCTGTGCCCGAAGAGCCGCTCCAGCGGGCGCCAGAACATCCCCAGGCGCTGGTAGTTCGTCCATCCGACGCGCATCACCTGCTGGACGTGGTCGGGATGGGTGACCAGGTAGGGGCGGAACGGCCCCAACTCCAACCGGACGACCTCCCCGCCGGCCTCCCGCGCGAACTCGGCGAGCGCGCCCGCCGGTTCGCGGACCAGCTTCGGCAGAGCTCGGTGTATCGGGATGGACCTCACTCGGCGACCGGGATGCACGTCGATGGACATAGGCAAACGTCTCCCACCTCACGTGATGTGAATTCGCGCAGCGTGAGACAACCGCCCGCGCGAGTGAGCGCGGCGGTGTTCGGAAACGGGGACGTCCCACATGTCCCGTTCCCGTCCGGTGCGCGGATAACTACTGGTCACCCACAGATCAGGACCGGCCGACCGACAATCCTTCTAGGGCGCTCCGGGTCTCCTCACCTGTCCCATTACCTGATTTACACACTAAAGCGCATCACATCACAGCATTAGTAAATCTTCACATGAAGTATCACATGACCCACCAGAAGCGATCAAGCTCGTATTCGATATAAACCTCGCCGGTTCCGGACACGAGCATCGTTAACCTGCGCTTAACACGGTTGCTTAAATGGCGGATCGGCCTCTCGTCAACGCCATCACCCGAGGTCACCCAGGGTTACGAGGGGCCGTGCCCGGAGCCGTCAGTCGCCCCTGCCGAAGGCCGCGAGGATGCGGTCGGCCGCCAGCGAGGGGGTGACCTCACCCTCGGCGACCTCGCGTTCCAGCTCGGTGATGATCGCCGCGACCTCGGGGTGCTCGCGGAGCCGGGCGAGCAACCGGTCGGTGACCATGGCCCAGGTCCAGCGGACCTGCTGACGGCGGCGGCGCTCGGCCAGCTCCCCCGAGGCCTCCAGCGCGTCACGGTGCCTGACGACCTGGTGCCAGACCTCCTCCAGGCCGTTACCGGTCATCCCGCTGCAGGTGAGCACCGGAGGCGTCCGCTCCGCGCCCAGCAGGCGGAGTGCTCCGGCGAGTTCCCTGGCGGCCCTGCGCGCGTCCAGCTCGTGGGAGCTGCCCTCGGCACCGTCGGCCTTGTTGATCGCGATCACGTCGGCCAGCTCCAGCACGCCCTTCTTGATGCCCTGAAGCTGGTCGCCCGTCCTGGCCAGGGTGAGCAGCAGGAAGGTGTCGACCATGTCGGCGACGGTGGTCTCCGACTGGCCGACGCCGACGGTCTCCACCAGGACGACGTCGTACCCGGCCGCCTCCACCACGACCATCGCCTCGCGGGTCGCCCTGGCCACCCCGCCCAGAGTGCCCGAGGTGGGCGAGGGGCGGATGAAGGCGGCCGGGTCGACCGCCAGGCGGGACATCCTGGTCTTGTCGCCCAGGATGCTCCCGCCGGTACGGGTCGAGGACGGGTCGACGGCGAGCACCGCCACCCGGTGGCCCTCCCCGGTCAGCCGCGTGCCGAGCGCGTCGACGAACGTGGACTTGCCGACGCCGGGCACGCCGGTGATGCCGACCCTGCGCGCCGCGCCGGCCAGCGGGGTCAGCTCGACCAGCAGCCGCTGGGCCAGTTCCCTGTGGTCGGCCCTGGAGGACTCCACCAGTGTGATCGCCCGCGCGATCCACACCCTGGAGCCCTCCTTCACCCCCTGGACGTAGTCGTCAAGCGTCCGCGTCATGACCCAGCCGGGTGAGCAGGTCCGCCAGCAGGCCCCTGGCCGCGTCGGCGATGACGGTGCCGGGCGGGAAGATCGCGCTCGCGCCCGCGGCGCGCAGCTCGTCGAAGTCGCCCGGCGGGATGACACCGCCGACCACGATCATGACGTCCTCCGCGCCCAGCTCGGCCAGCGCCTCGCGGAGCGCCGGTACGAGCGTGAGGTGGCCGGCGGCCAGCGAGTTCACGCCGACCACGTGCACGTCCGCCTCGACCGCCTGCCGGGCGACCTCCTCGGGCGTCTGGAACAGCGGGCCGACGTCCACGTCGAAGCCGAGGTCGGCGAAGGCCGTGGCGATCACCTTCTGGCCCCGGTCGTGACCGTCCTGGCCCATCTTCGCCACCAGGATCCGGGGGCGGCGACCCTCCAGCCGCTCGAACTCGGCGCACGCCTCGCGGACCGCGTCCACGCCGGATCCCACCTCCTCGCGATACACGCCGGTGATCGTACGGATCTGTGCCGCATGCCGCCCGAACACCCGCTCCAGGGCGTCGGAGATCTCCCCGACCGTGGCCATGGCACGGGCCGCCTCGATCGCCAGCGCGAGCAGGTTCCCGTCGCCCGAGGCTCCCTTGGTGAGTGCCGTCAGTGCCTCCTCCACCCGCCCGGGGTCGCGCTCGGCGCGCAGGCGGCGCAACTTGTCGAGCTGCTGGGCGCGTACGGAGGTGTTGTCGACCTTGAGCACCTCGATGGGCTCGTCGGCGTCGGGCCGGTACTTGTTGACGCCGATGACCGGCTGGCGCCCGGAGTCGATGCGCGCCTGGGTACGGGCGGCGGCCTCCTCGATGCGGAGCTTGGGCAGCCCGGCGTCGATGGCCTTCGCCATGCCCCCGGCAGCCTCCACCTCCTCGATGTGGGCCCATGCCCTGGTCGCCAGCTCGTGGGTGAGCCGCTCGACGTAGTAGGAGCCGCCCCAGGGGTCGATCACTCGGCAGGTGCCCGACTCCTGCTGGAGCAGCAGCTGGGTGTTGCGGGCGATCCGCGCGGAGAAGTCGGTGGGCAGGGCCAGTGCCTCGTCCAGCGCGTTGGTGTGCAGCGACTGGGTGTGGCCCTGGGTCGCGGCCATCGCCTCGACACAGGTGCGGACGACGTTGTTGTAGACGTCCTGGGCGGTGAGCGACCAGCCGGAGGTCTGCGAGTGGGTCCGCAGCGAGAGCGACTTGGGGTTCTTGGCTCCGAACCCGGACACCAGCCGCGACCAGAGCAGCCGGGCGGCCCGCAGCTTGGCGACCTCCATGAAGAAGTTCATGCCGATGCACCAGAAGAACGACAGGCGCGGCGCGAACCTGTCGATGTCCATACCCGCCTCGACACCCGCCCGCAGGTACTCCACCCCGTCGGCGAGGGTGTAGGCGAGCTCCAGGTCACACGTGGCCCCGGCCTCCTGGATGTGGTATCCGGAGATCGAGATCGAGTTGAACTTCGGCATCCTCTCGCTGGTGTACGCGAAGATGTCGGAGATGATCCGCATCGAGGGGCCCGGCGGGTAGATGTAGGTGTTGCGGACCATGAACTCCTTGAGGATGTCGTTCTGGATGGTCCCGGCGAGCTGCTCGGGCGCCACCCCCTGCTCCTCGGCGGCCACGACGTAGAGCGCGAGCACCGGCAGCACCGCGCCGTTCATGGTCATCGACACGCTCATCTTGTCGAGGGGGATGCCGTCGAACAGCTGCCGCATGTCGTAGATGGAGTCGATGGCCACGCCCGCCATACCGACGTCCCCGGCGACGCGCGGGTGGTCGGAGTCGTAGCCCCGGTGGGTCGCCAGGTCGAAGGCGACCGACAGTCCCTTCTGCCCGGCTGCCAGGTTACGCCGGTAGAAGGCGTTGGACTCGGCTGCGGTGGAGAAACCGGCGTACTGCCGGATGGTCCACGGCTGGTTGACGTACATGGTCGGGTACGGGCCGCGCAGATAGGGCGCGGCGCCGGGGTAGGTCTCCAGGAAGTCGAGACCGTCGGTGTCGGCGGCGGTGTAGAGCGGCTTGACGTCGATCCCCTCGGGCGTCTCCCACACCGGGCCACGAGGTCCGTCCCCCGCGGCGGGGCCGGGCACCGCCGGTCGCGCACCGAGTTCGATCTCGGAGAAGTCGGGAATCATCGAGCCACCCCCAGGTCGTCGAAGGTCGTCCGGAGCGCACCGAGCGCGTCGCACCCGGTGTAGAGGTTGGCGTCCACGCCCTCGAAGCCGCCCTTTCCTGCCAGCCAGATCCTGCGCGCCCCCGCGGCCCTCAGCGCGGCGGCCACCGCCTCGGCGTGTTCGGCGTACAGCCGGTCGCTGGAGCACAGGCACGCGACCTCGGTACCGGAGGCGGAGAACGCGGCGGCGATCTCCGCGGGGTCCGTCATGGCACCACCGGCCACGGTGGCGATGCCGCCCGCCTGGAACAGGTTGGCCGCGAACGACGCCCTGGCGGTGTGCGCGGCCACCGGGCCGATGGTCGCCAGGAAGACCTTCGGCCGGCTCGCCTGGGCGTCGGCCAGGTCGCGCAACGCCTCGAACTCCTGCGCGTAGTGCACCCCGGTACTCCCGGTGGACCGGGCCTGCCTGACCAGGGGCCGCTCGGCGAGGTCGGGGAACTCGCTGACGCCGGTGATCGGGTCGAGGCGCCTGGCGATGTCGGCCGAGCGCCGCTCCCAGGTGGCGGCGAGCCGTCCGGCGACGAGCGCGGAGCCTTCGGCCGCCCCGACGCCCCCGGCACGCTCGATCTCCTGGAACCACTCCCAGGCTCTGGAGGCCAGGTCCTCGGTGAGCCGCTCGACGTACCAGGAGCCGCCGGCCGGGTCGATCACCCGGGCCACACCGGCCTCCTCGACGAGCAGCGACTGGGTGTTGCGCGCGATACGGCGGGCGAAGGCGTCCGGCAGGCCGAGGCGGGCGTCGAAGGGCTGGACGGTCACCGCGTCGGCCCCGCCGGTCCCGGCCGCGAAACAGGCGAGCGTGGTGCGGAGCATGTTCACCCACGGATCGCGGGCGGTCATCATGGCCGAGCTGGTCACCGCGTGCTGCCGCTGTCCCTCGTCGGGGGCGCCGCACACCTCGGCGACACGCGCCCAGAGCCTGCGGGCGGCCCGGAGCTTGGCGATGGTGAGGAACTGGTCGGCGGTGGCCGCGTACCGGAACTCCAGCTGCCCGAACGCCTCGGGCACGGTCAGGCCGGCGCCGGTCAGGGTACGCAGCGCGGCGACTCCGGCGGCGAGGGAGCAACCGAGCTCCTCGGCGTCACCGCCTCCCGCGTCGTGATAGACGGTGGCGTCCACCGTGACGGCCCTGAGGCCGGGGTGGTCCCGAACGCAGCGGCGGGCCAGCTCGATCGCGGTCTCCGCGTCGGCGAGCGCGTCGGCTCCCAGGTTCCCCTTCAGCGTGCCGGCCTTCTCACCCGCCAGCCCGAGGAGCACCTCGGCCGCCTCGCGGGTCCGCTTGCCCGCGTCGAGCGTGACCGAGATCAGCTCCAGGTGGACCCGCTCCAGGGCCTGCGGCAGGTCCTCGGGGTCGAGGGTGAGCCACAGTGAGGTGACGCCGTTCTCCAGGTCCGTGAGGATCGCCTCGGAATCAGGCACCTCGTGGCGCTGCCGCACCTCCCAGCCCCCCTCGGGGGCGGAGCCCCTGATGTAGGGGGCGGAGCCGGGAAGGCCGGGATCGCCGGGCAGATCGGACGCGTCGTAGAGCGGTGCGATCGTCACACCGTCATAGGTGGTGGAGGCCAACGCCTCCTCCGGGGAGCCGGTCTCGACCCCGGACTTGCGCAATACCCCGAGCGCCAGCTCCCGCCACCGCTCACGCGTGGTCGGTGGGAACTCGGCGGCCGGTCGGGGTTCCTCAGGCGACACCGTCATGCACCGGATACTAAAGGTTGCCGTTTTTCGAACTCCCCCCGGGCTCTGGACAAACATCAACAGGAGGGCCGTCGAAAGGAGCCGAAGGGGGATTCCCGGACCATGCGGAAGAATCCTTACGCAGCAGCCCGAGGTAGCCGTACGAGAAGGCGACCAGCACGTCGACCGCCTCCTCCAGGTCGGGGTAGCGCCCGTCGATGTGGCCGATCGCCATCGCGTTGGTCAGCGCGCCGATCCCGTCGGCGATCATCTCCAGGCGGCGCCTGTCGCTCTCCCGCTCGGTCGGGAAGCCGAACGAGGCCAGGTCCGCGACCAGGTGTGCCCGGTAGGCGGCGGCGGTCTCGACGGCGAACTCCTGGAGCGGCGACGACGGGTCGTGCCGGGTGCGCAGGCCGAGGCGGAAGAGCGCGGGGTGCCTGCAGATGGCCTCCAGCGGTATCCGGAAGGCCTCGCGGTGGCGCTCCCTGTCGTCGAGTGCCTCGTCGTCGGGTGCCTCGCGAGCCCTGCGCCGCGCCTCGCGCATCGCCCCCCGCAGCCGCTCCCCCGCCTGTTCTCCGAGCGCCCGCAGCAACTCCTGCCTGTCCTTGAAGTGCACGTAGAAGCTGGACTGGGCGATCCCCGCCGCCTTTGAGACCTTGACGGTGGTCAGCCCTGCCTCACCCTCCTCGTCGAGGATCGCGAACGCGGCGCGAATGAGACGACGCCTGGTCAGATCCTTGGCCTCGCTCCTGCTCAGGGGTGTGCTCGTCACTGCCGCCTCGCTTTCCATTCACCGATAATCCTACCGGTGAACCCCCACTCACACCCGGCGTGAACATCCCCCCTCAGAGACTTGTGCGATTTTTCACCGATAGCACTATCGGTGAATCACCCTCGGGGGCTACCTGGAGGAAAGGAGGCCGGCGGGAACCGGGCCTTCCTTTTCAAGGAGTGAGCGGGGAGCCCCGTCCCCGGCGACGTGCCGCTTCCGGACCCGTTGCCCGGCGGCGGCGGCGCGCCCGGGTGCACCGCGGAGGAACCGCTCATGCGGCGGATCGGCCCCGACCAGCGGGTGGCCCGCACTATCCGCAGGCCCCCGTGCAGCAGGAGTCACTGGTCAGCTGACGGGTTCCTGCCAGGCCGCGTCCCAGGTGGCGCGGTCGACGGCGCCGGTGACGGGCAGCCCCTTCTCCTTCTGGAACTTCTTGCAGACATCGCTGGAGGCGGGACCGTACAGACCGTCGACGTCGATGTTCCAGCCCCGGTCGCGCATCCGCCGCTGCCAGGTGCGGACGTCCGCACCCTCCATGATCGGCGGCTGCTTGAGCGTGCGGCCGGGAAAGGAGGGGTGCGGTTCCGGCGGGTTGGTGGTCCCGCCGCCGGGACGGGGGGCGCCCCGCTTGACCCACGCGTACAGGGGCTCGCCGGGGCAGCTGGTCGAGTAGCCGTCGCGGTGACCCTTGATCTCCTTACCCGCCCCGCCCTTGTCCCTGAGGTATTCGACGGCGTCGAGGATGCCGTGCAGGATGCCGTCGGTCGGCTTGGTGAGCCCCGACGAGCCGACCAGGCCGAGCACCGCGTAATGGTCGCTGTTGAGACCTGCGCCGTTGGCGGCCGGCACACGATTCGGCCCCCGGCCCTCGAAGACCTTCCGATGCGGACAGACCAGCATGGAATAACCAACGTCAATCCAGCCATTGCCGTCCATGTGGTGATTCTGGATGGATTTCACCAGAGCAACGCATTTGGCGTGGTCGTTCACGATATCCGGGCTGACCTGGCCGCCCGTGTAGTGGACCTTCACTCCCCGGGTGGAACTGAGCCTGCTGTAGGAACCGCGCGGCTGGCGAGCGCCCCACTCTCGGCGAGTAACAAGATCGATGGCCACGGAACGTCTCCACTGTCTAAGTGATGTTGCCCTACCGGAGCGTAATGGTTGATACGACACCGTATGGTGCTGTTAATCAACTGATCTATCGTCGTATCGTGATGTGGGAACGTTCCGGGTGGTCGTCGGGCAGCGAAACAGCCATCCCCCTGACCGCAGCCGGGCGCCCTAAACCAGAAAAGCGCCCGCGGGCCTCTCCTCCCCGCGACACCTCCCGCTCCGGGCGGGCATGGATGGCCTTGCCCTCGTCGTCGCGGCCTCCTCACCCCTGACCGCCCTCGGCTCCGACGCCGGCCACGTTCCCGGCACCGTGTGGCCCAGGCCCGAGGACAACGCCCTGACCTGCACCTCGAAGGACGTCCCCGGCCTGGTCACCGAGACCGGCGACCGGGCCGGGAACCGAACACGCCCTGGCCGGTCATGATGCCGACCACGACCACCACCGCTCCCAGCGGCTGGTTCCACGTCAGCGCCTCGCCCAGGACGAGCACCCCGAGGACGACACCCACCAGCGGGGTCAGGTACGTCACCGTCGAGGCGGCCGTCGCCCCCCAGCGGGCGATGACCGTGGTGTTCCAGATGTAGGCGAGCCCCGTGCCCAGGATGCCCAGGGCGGCCATGCTCGCCACGACGGGCAGGTCCAGACGTACGGGACCGGTGGCCAGCAGCGGGCTCAGCGCGAGCATGACCAGGGCCGCCACGCTGATCTGGGCGGCGGCGATCGTGGGGGCGTCGTAGCCGTAGGAGACCACGAAACGCCGCGTGTAGGCGAAGGCCAGGCCGTAGCAGAACGTCGCTCCCAGGCAAGCCGCCTGCGCCCACCCGGGGCCGGCGGCTCCGGTCAGGTTCCACGGGGCCAGGACGACGACGACACCGGCCGCACCCAGCAGCAGACCGAGCACCCCCGCCGCCCCCAGGCGCTCCTGCCGGAGCGCGGCCAGGGTCACGAGCATCGTCATCAGCGGCGTCGTGGCGTTGTAGATGCTGGAGAGTCCCGAGGGGATGTACTGCCCGGCCCAGGCGAACAGCAGGAACGGCACCACGCACAGCAGCAGTGCGACCACCCCCAGATGCGCCCAGAGTCTCGCCTGCCTCGGCCACCGCCGGCGGGTGACCAACATGATCACGTTGAGCGTGAGCGCTCCCAGCGCGAGACGGCCCAGCACCGTCTGAACGGGAGACAGCCCGGTGAGAGCGACCTTGATGAACAGGAAGCTGGCCCCCCAGGTCAGGGCCAGCGCGAGATATTGGGCAAGCACGGACCGGCTCGCCGGGGACGGTACGGCGTCGATCGCCCGCACCTGTGGAGATGCTGAGGAGGTTCCTTCACGGGTCACCGGAGCAGTCTCACCAGGCCCAGGTCATGTGTCCAATGAGTTATCCCGGCAGTGTGATGAGATGTCCTCATGAGTGCCACGGTCGCGCAGCTCCGAGTCTTCACCGCCGTGATCGCGAACGGCGGATTCGGCGTGGCCGCCGAGGAGCTGGGCATGTCCCAGTCGGCGGTCTCCCACGCGCTCGCCGCGCTCGAGCGCGCTCTCGGCGCACCGCTGGTGCTGCGGCACGGAGGCGTGGGACCCACGGCCCTGGGGACGACGATCCTGCCGCACGCCCAGGCGGCGCTCGCCTCGGTCGCCGCCATCGACGAGGCCGTCTCCGCACATCTGGGGCAGCACACCGGAGTCGTCCGCGTCGCCGCCCCGCCCACGGTCTGCTGCGGGCTGCTCCCCCAGCTCATGCGGACGTGGCGCGCGGAGCTCCCCGGTGTCGAGGTGCAGGTCTTCGAGGGCGACGACGACGAGCTGTCCCCCTGGCTGGAGACCGGAGTCGTCGACGCCGCGGTCCTCGTCGATCCGGTGCCCCCGCCTCCCGCGCATGTGGTGGTGGGCCGCGACGCCTTCCACGCGGTGGTCCGCGCCGACCACCCCCTGGCCGGTCAGGAACACATCACGATGGCCGAGCTGGTGGAGGATCCGCTGCTCGTCTCCAAGGGGGGCTGCGAGCCGCAGACCCGCATCCTGTGTTCCCTGGCGGGCGTCCCCTACGCTCCGGCCCAGCATGTGCGCGAGCTCGGCACGCTCATCGGCATGATCGCCGCGGGTATCGGCGTCTCGACGGTTCCCGACCTCGGCCGCGGTCTTCTCACCCCCGGGCTCGTCATGATCCCGCTGAAGCCGTCCCTGACCCGCGCCCTCGTCCTCACCGGCCCGCTGACCCGCCCGCCGAGCCCCCTGGTCGACGCCCTGCTCCGCACCGCCCCCGAGGCTCCCGCGCCGCCGGCGGCCCCCTGAGTCCGGCCCCCTTGCGAAAACCCGTCGACCGGCGGACGCCCCAAGAGGATCATTACCGCCATGTCCGTACTCAAGGAGGTCCACTTCTCCCCGGAGCCCCGCCCGGTGGAGCTGCCGATGAGGATCTTGCTCGACGACGCCGACTCCGCGGTGGATGTGATCGACGCCCTCGCGCTGTCGCCGTTCGCCACCGGGGTCCAGCCGTGGTCGTGCACCGCGAACCTGGAACGGGTCCGCCCCGACGCCTCCCTCACCCCCGCCTCCGGGGCGCTCCTCCGGGCGGCGATCGAGAAGGACGGCCGTGACTCGCGGCTGCTGTGCGGGGAGGGCTGGACGCTGCGCGTGGTCCGCCACCGCAACCGCACCGCCACGGTCAGCGTGACCGCGGTCGACGAGGAACTGGCCCGCTCGGTGATCGACGAGATCATCAAGGACGCCGAGGAGCCCGTTCCCGAGAGCGACCACGTCGAGATGGGCTTCTGGTGGCAGGGATCCCACGGCGGCCACCGCTCGGAGAAGCCGATCACCGCCTCCCCCTGGGCGGAGATCTCCGGCAACTACGCCAGGTCGGTCGGCGAGCGGCTGTCGCGACTGATGTCCGTCACCGCCTCCGACGCGCACGGCAGGCTGGTCCTGCTGCACGGCCCGCCGGGCACCGGCAAGACAACGCTGCTGCGCACGCTCGCCCACGAGTGGCGGTCGTGGTGCCAGGTCGACTGCGTACTCGACCCGGAACGGCTGTTCCACTCCCCCGGCTACCTCATGGAGGTCGCGGTCGGCTTTGACGACGACGACGATGGTAAGCGGTGGCGGCTCCTGGTGCTGGAGGACTGCGACGAGCTGATCAGATCAGGCGCCAAGGAGGCCACAGGACAGGGCCTGTCACGCCTGCTCAACCTGACCGACGGGCTCCTCGGCCAGGGCCGTGACGTCCTGGTGGCCATCACCACCAACGAGGACCTGGCTCGTCTCCACCCGGCCGTCACCCGCCCGGGCCGCTGCCTCGCCCAGATCGAGATCGGTCCTCTCCCCTACGACGAGGCCGCCCACTGGCTCGGCGGCACCGAAGGGCTCTCTCCGGCCGGTGCGACCCTCGCCGAGCTCTTCGCGCTCCGCGACGGCGCGTTCAGCCGCACCACGGCCGTCCCCGAGAACACCGGCCTCTACCTCTGACCTCCCGCCGTGCGGGAGGTGTGGCAGACCGGCGGGGCCCGGCACGTCCATCCGTGACCAGAAGACATGACAGGCCGCGGCGGCGCACCGCGCCGTCCGTCCGGGGCGAGATGGTGTGAGGCTCGGCGGCGCACGGTTCCCACCCGTGCGGAACGGAACGGGACGAGCCGCGACGACACGCCCGCCCTTGAGGGAACGGGCAATGCCCGTATCACTCTCCGGCCGTTACGCGAACAATTCGGGGAACACCGCTTGTTGGTCCGCCCGGACGATGGAACGGGCCAATGGCGGTCAAGGGGCAAACGGGGTCTGCGGCTCCCGCTCGCTCGCAATGCGAGACGCCCGAAATCATGCGGTCCGCGCGGCGTGCCTTGCCTCACCCGAGAGTGTCGAGACCACGCCCCAATGTGATCGACCACGTGTCGGTGACCACCTTCGAACGCATCCGGATCCAGCCGGCCGGCAAAACCGGGGACGCCCGGCCCGCATTCCAGAGCGCGAGGAAGTCATTTGTCCCACGGAAATCCTGCAACACGTTCGGTGACAGACACCGGGCATGCGTGAATTGTCCGACGAACCTCCGGAGCGGGTCCCACAGCGCCCCTCCGCCGCCGTCCTCCTCCCGGCGGATCCGGTCCGCTCGCCGCTCCCCGCCGGGATCTCATCCCGGCAACCGCCTCGACCAGCGAAAACGGGGCGGAGGACACACCCGCACACCGGGAGGACGGCACAGCCGACACGGCGGAGCCCTCGAAACGAACGACAGTGGAACGATGGCCTCGAACGCCCCCAAGTGGCCGAAGTCGATTTTTTTCACGGTGACCAGGGTGGAAACCACCCGGAGGTCACGAAACTCCAAAGCGCTCGGACACCTCCATCCAGAAAACCCGCCGGGGCAACCGACAGATCCCGGGATACAAGACACCAAGGGGATCCCGGCGCCGCCGTCGTTTTTAATCCCTCGCCGGCGGGAAGCATTTCCCAATGACGTGGAGACGCCGGAGTTCAGCCTTGGGTAATTAACCTGAGCCAGTGGATCTCCGGCGGACAGGGTTTCCCGGCGCGGCAGCGAAAGGAGAGGCTAGAGTTTTACTACCGGGGAAGAGACGCGGGAGCCATCGTCGGCCGGGTTCACAGCCGCACACTCTGGCGCCAAGATTAAGGAGTGACACAATGGCACGTCAGCAAGTCGTCACGTTCACCGATGACATCACCGGGAAGCGGGCGGACGAGACCGTCTCGTTCGGCCTGGACGGGACCGCCTACGAGATCGACCTGAGCGCGAAGAACGCCACAAAACTCCGCGAGGCCCTTAAGCCCTTCCAGTCCGCCGCCCGCAAGGCGAGCACCTCCCTGGGCCGCAAGGGCAGGGCGAAGGGTTCCGGCGGCAGCCGCGAGCGGAGCGCCGAGATCCGGGCGTGGGCGAAGTCCCACGGAATCGAGGTGAGTGAGCGCGGGCGCATCGGGGGAAAGGTCGCCGAGGCCTTCGCGGCGGGCGACCCCAGCGTGGCCAAGGCGGCGGCCAAGAAGGCCCCGCAGACCACATCCGGCCAGTAGCGGCCAGCTCCCGGCCCCTCCTGGAGGTAGCGGCGTCACAGCCGACCGGGAGTACATGAGGCGAACCTCGAGGTGCCCTTCGCGCTCCGGAGGGGTATGCACCCTTGGTCCTATATTTGGGCCATAGTCTCCGGGGGGCGTTCTTCGATGAGTGAGGTCACACAGATCTGCTCGGACCTGATCAGATTCGACACCACCAATCCCGGCCCCGGCGAACGTCCGGCGGCCGAGCACGTCGCCACCCTGTTGTCGGAGGCCGGCATCGAACCGGTGGTGTTCGAGTCGGCCAGGCACAGGACCAGCGTGGTCGCCAGGATCCCCGGTGACTCACCCGACGCCCTGCTGATCCACGGCCATCTCGACGTGGTCCCCGCCCACGCCTCCGACTGGCAGGTTCATCCGTTCTCCGGGGAGGTCTCCGGCGGCTGTGTCTGGGGCCGGGGCGCGGTCGACATGAAGGGCACCCTGGCCATGACGCTCACCCTGGTCCGCGAGTGGGCACGGCGCGGGGTACGGCCTGGGCGGGACGTGGTGCTGGCCTTCCTCGCCGACGAGGAGGCCACCGGCGAGTACGGCGCGCGATACGCGGTGCGACACCACCGCGAGCTGTTCGACGGCTGTACCGAGGCGATCAGCGAGTCCGGCGGTTACAGCGTCGAGGCTCCCGGAGCACGGATCTACCCGGTCGCGGTGGGCGAGCGCGGCACCGCCTGGATGAAACTCACCGCGACCGGCGTCGCGGGCCACGGCTCCCGCCCGCCGGTGGACAACGCGGTGGCCGAGCTCTGCCATGCCATGTCCCGGATCGCCTCTCACCGCTGGCCGGTGCGGCTGACGCCCGAGGTGGCGACGCTGATCGAGAGCCTGTCGGACATCCTCGGCGAGCGCATCGACCTCGACCGGCTGGAGGAGGAGGCCGAACGGCTCGGCCGGATCGGCTCCCTGTTCGGGGCACAGATCCGGAACTCGGCGAACCCGACGATGCTCCAGGCGGGCTACAAGGTCAACGTGGTTCCCGGCACCGCCGTGGGCCACGTCGACGGGCGGTTCCTGCCGGGGGGCCGTGAGGAGTTCCTGGAGACGATCGACCGCCTGCTCGGCCCCCGGGTGAGGAGGGAGTTCGTCAACCTGGAGGACGCCCCCTCCGCCCCGATGGACTCGCCCTTCTTCGAGCGGCTCGGCGCGGCCCTGATGGCCGAGGACCCGGCGGCGCGACCGGTGCCGTACGTGATGTCCGGCGGCACGGACGCCAAGTCCTTCGCGAAACTCGGCATCAGGGGTTACGGCTTCGCCCCGCTGATGCTCACCCCGGAACTCGACTACTTCGGCATGTTCCACGGCGTGGACGAGCGCGTTCCCGTCGAGGGCCTGGAGTTCGGCGTCCGCGTCCTGGATCGCCTCCTCGCCTCCCCCGCGGATGGCAGCACCAATACCGGATAAAACAGGGCGCTCCCCATCACGATCGAGCCCTACCTGGTACTTCCGGATACATGCCGGACACGGCCCGCCTGAAACTGGGGCATCATGGCTCACGTGCCGACTCTCATATACCCCTCGGTGACCGGCCGATCTCGTGACGAGACGCGAACGCTGGTGCGGCGCCATCCCACTCCCCTCGGGAATGCCATCGAACCATCCCGCGCGAGCGATGGGCGGGCATCCGGCACCGCCCCGGAAAGTGGTGCGGATCGGGAGCGTCGAGGTGAATGAGAGCGGCACGGGGCTGCCCGCCTGGCACGAGGGCGGCACCCCCCCGTCGGGCACCCGGCCGGACCTGCCGGGGACGCGACCGGACTCGGCCACCGGCCTGCGTGCAGCCGACGGCAAGGTCGCTGCAAGCGCTCCACCCGATGATGACGAGGTGACGCGCGACGGAGGCGACCAGGCGATGGGCCGGACAGTGACCGAGGAGCGCAGGGCCGGACTGATGGACCGCCTGCGCAAGGATCTGAGAAATCCCCTGTTCCTACAGGGCTACGCATTGATGATCAATACCGGGATCACCGCCGTGCTGGGCCTCGGCTACTGGTTCCTCGCCACGCACCTGTACACCGCCGCCGCGTTCGGTGAGGGCCAGGCCGTGATCAGCGCGATGCGGCTGTTCGCCTCTCTGACCGGGCTCGCCTTCGCGGGCGCGCTGGCCAGGTTCATCCCGGTGGCCGGCCGCCGCACCGCCGAGTTCGTCCTGCGCGGCTACGCGATCGCCGGGGCCACCGGCCTGGTGGCGGCGTTGGGGTTCCTGCTGACGTTGCCGGTGTGGGGGGCGGTCTACGCCGACCTCTCCGGGTTCGGCCCCGGACTGTTCTTCCTCGTCTCGGTTCTCGTCTGGACGGTCTTCACCCTCCAGGACGTGACCCTGGCCGGGCTGCGCAAGGCCGTCTGGGTGCCGGTCAACAGCCTGGCGTTCGGCCTGGTCAAAATGGGCATGCTCGCCGCGCTCGCGGTCGCGCTGCCGGAGGGCGGCCTCTTCGGCGGGATCTTCGTCTCGTGGATCGTGCCGACGGCCATGGCGCTGATCCCGATCAGCTGGTTCATCTTCGGCGTCATCATCCCCAAGCACGTCAAGAACACCGAGGAGAGCGCCGCGAACCCGCCGCGCCTGCGCGAGGTGGGGCGTTTCCTGGCCGGAGACTTCCCCGGCGCGTTCTCCATCCTGCTGATCCTCTATCTGGTCCCGGTCATCATCGCGGGCTGGCTCGACGACGCGCCGACGTTCGGCTACTTCTCGATAGCCCACACGCTGGGCTCCATGATCGGGCTGCTGGCGGCCAACATGGCGGTGTCCCTGACGGTCGAGGGGTCCTTCAACGCCGCCCAGCTGGCGCAGAGCGTGCGCAACGCGCTGCGCCGCACCTTCCTGATCGTCGGACCGGTCATCGCGGTGGTCGTGGTCGGCGCGCCCCTGATCCTGAGCGTGTTCGGCCCCGGGTTCGCCGAGGCGGGCACGCCGCTGCTCCGCCTGATGGCGATCGCCGTGCTCCCCCAGACGGTGATCGAGATCTGCCTCAGCATGCTGCGCGCGCAGAGCGAGGCCCGCAAGCTCGCACTCATCCAGATCGGGATGGCGGTGCTGGTCCTCACCTCGATCGCCCTGCTGTTCCCCCTCTTCGGAATCGCCGCGGTGGGCTACGCGATGCTCGGCAGCCAGCTCCTGGTCGCGCTACTGATCCTCCCGAACATCCGCAGAGTGATCAACCACGGCAAGGCGTCCCAGGTTGTCGCAGCTTAGTGACGGCGTGGCTCTGTTTGCAGTCTTGATCGCGTACGTGATAGACGGTCTCCAGTGACTCCTGAGCACATTGTGGCGAAGCGGACAGGCCGCCACTGCCTTCCACTGCCCTCCAATCGTCTGGGCCTGTATCTGGCCCTGCGGCACTGGTGCAGCCCCGGCCAGCGGTTGCTGATGTCGCCGCTGTCGGCCGACGAGATCCTCTTTCTCGTGCTCGCCGCCGGGCTGCGCCCGGTCATCGCCCCGCTCTCCTCCGACGACGGCAACATCGACGCGGGCGCCGTCGACCTCGACACGGTCGACGCGGTGCTGACCACCAACCTGTACGGCCTGCCGGACCGGGTGGCGGCGTTCACGGGCAAGATCCTGATCGAGGACGTCGCGCACGCGATGGAGACGAGCGTGCACGGCAGGCCGCTGGGCACCTTCGGGGTGGCGGGCGTGTTCAGCCTGTCCAAGCACGCCGGAGCGGGTTCCGGCGGGGTGATCGCGGTCGAGCACCTGGAGGACCTGCGCACCCTGGAGCGCGACCGTGACCGGCTGCTGCAGCCGGGTGCCTTCAGGAAGGAGATCCACAGCGTGCTGACCTCGGTGGGCCGGCACGCCGCGCTGCGCCTGAACATGGTCCGCCCGGCACTGAGGGCGATGCGCGCGTTCGGCATGGAGGAGGAGCGCGAGGGCTACCGGATCGCCCCGCGCCCGGCGGATCTGGTCAGGGCGCTGGAGTACGCGCCGCAGCTGCCGGCGTTCGACTCCTGGGTCCAGGCCGACCTGCACGACTATCGGGCCAGGCGCGGCCACCTCTCAAGCTGGTACCAGTCGAGGCGCCTGCGGACGCTGCCCAGGCAGCGGTCGCGGCGGATCGCCGGCGTCTCGGCGCTGGCCGCGCTGCCCAGCGTGGCGCGGGCCGTCCACCGGCACCTGGATCAACCGCTGTTCCGGGTCCCGCTGCTGGTCTCGGGCCGGGACGAGGCCATCGCCGAGCTGGAGCGACACGGGGTCGCCACCGGATACCTCTACGACCCGCCGTACGACAGCTACCTGCCCGGGTTCACCAGTCCCTCGCCGGAGCCTGAGATCGCGCACTGGTGGGGGCGGCACGTGCTGCCGGTCGATCCGCTCTACGCCCACCGCGCCCTGCCGGTCGTCGAACGGCTCGTCCCGGCCATTCCACCCACCCCTCCCCGGGTTCCCCCGGTGCTGCCGAGTCCGACTGTCTCCGATATCGCTTAGCAGGTAAGTCAATATTTAGGTAGATTTACTGCATTGGGCGGCGGCAGGGGGATCGCTGCCCGGTTCCGGGACGGTTCCCGCGCTCCGTGACGCACGCCACCCATGTCCATGGGCCAGTCGGATCGCGCGTGCTCCACCCCGAGGACGACGTTCAGTTCCTCAGCCCGGGCTTCGAGAAAGGATCACCCCCTCGTGAACGGTAGGTTGACGCGCACTGCAGGCACGGTCGCCGGTCACCCCGGCGCGGCGGGAGGAGCTGCATGAGGGTCAACGTCATCCGGCCGGCGGAGCTGGGCCCGGGCGAGGTCGCGGCCTGGCGCGAGATGCAACGCTCCAGCGCGCACCTTGCCAACCCCTTCCTCAGCCCGGACTTCACGATCGCGATGGGTGAGGTCCACACCGAAGCGCGGGTGGCGGTGATCACCGAGTCGGACGGGCCCGTCGGGTTCTTCCCCTTCGAGCGGCACGGCGGCGGGGTGGGCGCCGCCCTGGGCGGATGGGTCTCGCTCTCCCAGGGCGTGGTCCACGTGCCCGGCGCCGAATTCGACTCCAACACCCTGCTCAAGGAGTGCGGGCTGAGCGTGTGGGAGTTCGGCTGCATGGTCGATCACCAGCCCTGGTTCCAGCCGTTCGAGACGCTCAGGCAGGAGGCCGTGGTCCTCGACTTCACCGATGGCTACCCGGCCTTCCTCGACGAGCTGCGCGAACGCTCTCCGAAGTTCGTCAAGAGCACCCTGTACAAGGAACGGAAGCTGGGCCGCGACATAGGCGAGATCACCTCCGAGTTCGCGGTGCGCGACGCGGAGCAGTTCCGGCTGCTGCGGGAGTGGAAATCGGCCCAGTACCAACGGATGGGCCGCCCCGACCGCTTCGCCAAGTCATGGGTCGTGGAGCTGACCGAGCGCCTGCACGCCGTCGACACCCCCGACTTCGCCGGGCCGCTGTCCATGCTGTACGCGGACGGCAGGCCCGTCGCGGGCCACTTCGGGCTGCGCACCGGCACGATGATGATCGGCTGGTTCCCCGCCTACGACCCCGACTACGCCAAGTACTCCCCCGGCCTGATCCAGCACCTGCATATGGTCGAGGCCGCCGCGAAGATCGGTGTCAGCTCGCTGGACCTCGGCATCAGTAACGGCTCGGAGTACAAGGACGCACTGTGCAGCAGGACGGTTCCAGTCACCGAGGGCATCGTGCGCCGCCGTTCGGCCGGCGCGGCGGCGCACTGGCTACGCACCACACCGGTCCGCCGCGTGCGGCGGTTCATCCTTGACAGCCCGGCCCTGTACGGCGCCGCCGACAGGGCCATGAAACGGTACGGGCGGCTGCGCACCCGGGGGAAGGCCCAGTGAACGGGCAGAACGGCGGCCGTGAGCTTGAGGCGGCCATGCGAGAGCGGATCGGCCAGGAGTGCCTGCACGTGCCCTCCGCCAGGTTCGGTCTGCTCCTGGCGCTGCGTCACTGGTTCGAACGCGGCGACCGGGTGCTCATCTCACCGACGAACTGCGAGACCGTGCTGTTCATCGTGCTGGCCGCCGGGCTGGAACCGGTGATGGCGCCGGTCTCCTGGCGCGACGGCAACATCGACGTCCCCAACATCGACTGGAGCGGCTTGGCCGGTGTCGTCACCACGCACCTGTACGGCCAGCCCGACCGGGTGACCGAGCTGCGGGCCGAGTGCGACCGGCGCGGTGTGATCCTCCTCGACGACGCGGCACACGCCATGCAGACGACGGTGGACGGCCGCCCCGCGGGCACGTTCGGCACCGCCGGGGTGTTCAGCCTCGCCAAGCACGGACGGGCGATGTCCGGCGGGTTCCTCACCGCGCGGGACCCGGCCGCGCTGCCCGAGCTGGCCCGGGCCAGGGACGAGTCGCTGCTCCCCGGCGGGGCGCGCGCCCAGCTGCTCGGCACGCTGCGGCCCGTGCTGCGCGAGACGATCTACCGCACCGGACTGGTCAGGCCGATGTGGCACGCCCTTAAGGCGCTCGGCCTCGTCCAGTGGACCGGCCACCGCTGCCCGCCCCGCGAGAAGGAACTGCGCGCGGCCCTCACCGGCGATCCGGTAGACCTGCGCGCCATGGACCACTGGCTGCGGATCGACCTCGACGACTGGCGGATGCGCCAGGGGCCGCTGCTCCGCCGCTACCAGCGCTCCCGCTTCCGGGTGATCGACCGCGAGCGCGACCGGCGGGTGGCCGGGGTCGAACTGCTGCGCACCCTGCCCTGGGCCGCCGAGGGTGTCCGCGACGCGGCGCCGCAGCCGCTGCTGCGGGTGCCCCTGCTGGTCGAGAACCGCGACGAGGTGGTCGCCCGGCTGGAGAGCCGGGGCGTGGTGCCCGGCTTCATCTACGACCCTCCGCTGGACGACTACCTGGAACTGGTGCCCGAGGGGCCGTCCTCGGAGATCGCCCGCTGGTGGACCGGCCACGTCCTGCCCGTCGATCCGCTCCGCGCCACCCGCATGGCCGGCTTGCTGACCGAACTCGACGTCCGCCCCGCCACGCGCCCGTTCACGGCGTCGCAACAGCCCGCCTGAGCAGGTCGCGAGCCTCCTCCCTCGGGGGGAGCTCCGGACTCTCACCTGGCGCCGGCCAGGCTGCCCGCGCGCACCCCGGCCAGTTCGAGCACCAGCTCGAACCAGACCTTGTTGGCCCCCGCCTCCCTGACCAGGCCCCAGCGATGGGCCAGGGCCTCCAGCAGGGGCAGGCCGCGGCCCCCCGTCGCCTCCGCCGAGGCGTGGCAGACGCAGGGAGCCTGTGAGGAGCCCTCGTCCTGGACGCAGACCCGCACGCCCGTCGCCGAGTAGGCCACGGTGACCGTGAACGCCCCACCGTCCCCGGAACGGGAGTGGATCACCGCGTTGGTGGCGATCTCACTGGTCAGCAGGACACAGTCGTCGTGGAGGGGATGGTCTCGCCCCAGGGTCATCGAGACCAGGCGGCGGGCTCTGACCACCTGGTCCGGGGAACCCGCAAGGCGGAGAACCCATTCGCTTCCGTCGTGCTCCGACGAGTCCATATGTCCCCTCCGATACCGTTCCTGCCTTTGGGAAGACGCGGAGCTCGAAAGGGAAGATGTCTCGGAAAAGTAGGAATGCGATCACTTACCGGATAGACAGGTGGGGCTTGCCAGACGGGCCTTCAGCTGCATGCCCGCACCTGCCGTACCGTGCGGTTTCACCCGTCACATCCGGTGCCAGCGGGCCTCGAAGAAACAGTGGACCGCGAACAGCAGCAGGCCGATCGCGACGACCCCGAGCAGCCACGGACCGGCCGGGGTGTCGGCCAGCGAGCGCAGCGTCGAGTCGATGCCCTTGGCCTTGTCGGGGTCGTAGGTGATCGCGGCCTGGATGACGAAGACACCGGCGACCGCGGCGATCACACCGCGGGCGAGGTAGCCGGCCATGCCGAGTTTCTCGGCGAGGTCACGCGCCTTCGGCGGCATCTCGCCGGTGCGCAGGTCCTGGAGGAACCTCTTCTTCCAGCCCTTGTGGATCCAGTAGGCCCCCAGGGCGATGACCCCCAGACCGACCAGGCCCACGATGAACTGCCCGGCGGGCAGCTCCATCAGCTTGGCCGTGAGGTCCTTGGACTGACTGTCCGTTGAGCTTCCCGAGTCTCCGCGCAGCACGACACCGAGCAGCGTGGCCACGATCAGCCCGTAGACCACCGCGCGCGCCGCCGACTCCACCCGGTCCTTGGTCTGTCCCCGGCCGATGACGGCCTCCGACAGCTGCCAGAGGACCAGGGCCGTGAAACCGACGACCATGAACCAGAGCAGCACCATGCCGAACGGCTGCTCGGCCACCGTCTCGATGGCCCCGGTCTTGTCGGCCTCCTTACCCCCACTTCCACCGCCGAAGGCGATCTGCAAGGCCAGAAAACCGATCAGCCCGTAGAGGACTCCCCTGCAGGCCATACCGACCCGCGCCAACCTGTCCAGCGTCTGACTGTTGGCCGCTCTGTGAGCGGCACCTGCCACCTGAGTCTGAGGGCTGTTCATGGCTATGCGCACTAACCCGCGGACGGCCGGATAAACCTTACTGCTCGGGCATGGCGTCCAGCCTGCGCAGGATGACCCCCTCGCGCAGCGCCCACGGGCACACCTCCAGCTGGGCCACGCCGAACAGGTCCATGGTGGCGTCGGCGACGATGGCTCCGGCGGGCAGTTGCGGCGCCCGCCCCTCCGACACCCCGGGCAGCTCGGCCCTCTCCCCCGTGCTCATCCTGGCCAGCCGGTCGGTCCACCCGACCAGGTCCGCATGCCCGAGCACCCGGCGTACGTTCACCCCCTCGTGCGAGGGCGCCGCGCCGGCGATCCTCGCGAGCTGCCTGAACGTCTTGGACGTCGCCACCGCGTGATCGGCCTGGCCGTACCGCGACACCTTGCCCACCACGCGGGCGATCTCGGCCCGCACGTACCTGCGCAGTGCCCGCACCTCGTCGGCCGGCGGCGGGTCGGCGGTGAAGCGGTCGCGGGTGAGGCGGCCGGCCCCCAGCGGCAGCGACACCGCCACGTCGGGCTGCTCGTCGATCCCCGAGGCGATCTCCAGCGACCCGCCGCCGATGTCCAGCACCAGCAGCCGCCCGGAGGACCACCCGAACCAGCGGCGCACCGCCAGGAACGTCAACCTCGCCTCGTCCTGGCCGGACAGCACCTCGATGTCGACCTGCGTGTCGGCCTTGATCCCGGCGAGGACCTCCTCACCGTTCACCGACTCCCTGATCGCGGAGGTCGCGAAGGCCATGAGGTCCTCGACCCCCTTGTCCTCGGCGATCCGCAGCGCCTCCTCGACGAACTCCCGCAACCGCGTCGCGCCCTGTGCCGACAGGCGGTTGCCCTCGTCCATGTGCTCGGAGAGCCTCAGCTCCTCCTTGTGGGAGTACGCTGGCAGCGGCCGGGCCCCCCGATGTGCGTCCATCACCAGCAGGTGGACCGTGTTGGAACCGATGTCGAGAACGCCCAGTCGCATGGGATGAAGCTACTACCCCTCAAAGCCTCGCCCGCCGGGGGTTCGTACATGAACACTCACCGCGTATCCACCGCCGTCGTAGGGTGCGCCGTCCCATGTCGCCAGGCGCCGCAGCGGGGCGAGCCCCGAGGCCTGGCACCAGTCGTCGTAGTCGGCCAGGGTGACCGTGGCGGAGGCGAGTGGGAGGTGCGCGGCGTCCAGCCCGAACCCGCTCACCAGCAGCCCGCCGGGGCGCAGCAGTGCCGCGAGCCCGGCGACGGTCCGCGCCTCGGTCCCGGGGGCCAGCAGGGGGATGACGTTGCCCGCGGCGACGACCATGTCGAAGCGCTCACCCTGCCCGCGCCGCTCGCCGGACACGGCCCGCTCCGCGAACTCCGCGGAGCCGCCGAGGTCACCGAGGTCGCTGAGGTCGGCCAGGATCCAGGGCAGCTCCGGCGCGGTCCGCCGGGCGACCTCCAGCATGGACGCGTCGAGGTCGACGCCCACGCAGTCGTATCCCAGCTCCGCCAGCCGGATCGCCACCCGCCCGGTGCCGCACCCGGCGTCCAGCACCCGCGCGCCCGGCGGCAGCAGCCCCGCGCACAACCGCGCCTCACCGTGCGTGTCCGCCCCCGACTCGGCCAGCCTGGCGAACCTCGCCGCGTACCGCTCCCCGGCGTCATCTCCCGCGATGTCCGCCCAGCGGCTTCTCTGTTCCATCGGATCAGGGTCTCATCCCCCGCGAGAGCCGCTCACAGCGGCCAGGCCGAACATGGACCCGCGAAGGCGTTCGTGGATACCACCACACGCCACCTGTCCATAGGGCTGTCCGGATGCGGCCACTATAAGAAATAGATCTTGTCAATATGGGCGATTATTGCGAATACTTGCGATTTGTTCTTATTCGCGAGAGAGGCCTGCAATGAAGCGCGTTATCGTTCACAAACCTGGCACCGTCACGCTCAGTGGCACCGCGAGTGCCAAGCATGTCGGCTGAGACGAATCGCAGTACCGGCGTCCAGCAGTGGGCGCCGGCCCCCAGCACAACATAGCCATATATCATCGAATATCATCTAAATCGACTTAGAGGAGTCCGGTGAGTCGGGGAGCCCAACCGCCAGAAAACCCGTCTCTTCCCGTGCCGCCGCCGCTCGTGGTGGACGCTGACCGGTACCTGCGCGGACCTTACACCGCGGGGGGCGCGCTCGTCGCCGCCCTGGTGCCCACGGCCCGGCCCGAGCTCGTCGCCCGCTACGACATCGAGCTGCGCGCGGCGGCCCCCGACCTGCAGGACCTGGTTCCCGACCGGCGCCGCTCCGTGGCCGCGAGCCTGCCCAGCGCGGAGCGGATCCTGGTGCACGCGCCGCGGCGCACGCTGCGCCTGGCCAACGGCCTGGCCGAGTTCGTCCGTGAGCACCTGGCCGAAACCGGCCCACGGACGCTGGTCGTCGAGAACGTCGACCGGGCCGACCCCACCGACCTCGAACTCCTGACGGTACTGCGGCGCCGCGTCCCCGCGGAGTCGCTGACCGTGGTGACCCGCCGGGGGACCACCGTCGAGGACCAGCTCAGCGAGGAGGAGCACGGCGCCCTCGCCGACGAGCTGGAGCGGGAGGGGACGATCGGCCCGCGACTTGGAGCGGTCCCCTACCACCGCGAGCGCGGCGGCGACACGTCGAAGGCGCTGGAGGCGTTCCTGTTCGCGGTGCAGTGGTGCCTGGACGCGGGCTGCCATGACGCCGTGGTGGATCTCGGCGGGCGCGCCCTGCGCCTCGCCGACCCCGAAGGCGACACCGGGACCTGGTGGCGGCTCCTGCACAGCACCGCGACCGCACTGGCCGCGCTGGGCAGGGAGGACGAGTCCGAGGACCTGTTCGACCTGGCCAGGCGGGAGAGCGTCTCCCCCGCCGTGCACGCCTCGGTCGCCTACGCCACCGGAATGCTGAAGGTACGCCACCATGACCAGGCCCGGCGCGACCCGGATGCCGCGCTCGCGCTGGTGAACCAGGCGATCGCCATCTCCTCGCTGCTGCCCGACCCGCGCGAGCGGGCGTTCAAGCTGGGGTTCGACCTCAACGGCCGGGCACTGGTGGAGGTACGGCGAGGCCGCCCCGCCAAGGCACTGGAGCTGGTCTCCGAGGCCGTCGCCCTGGCCGACCGCGACCTGCGTCCCGGCGAGCACCCGATACACCGGCTGGTGCTGCTGGCCAACAGGGCGCAGCTCACCGTGATGCTGGGCCGCCCCGAGGAGGCGCTGGAGGATCTGGACGCGGTGATCGAAGCCGACCCCGTCTACCCCGACTACTACATCGACCGGGGCAACCTGCTGCACCGGCTGGGCCGGATGGACGCGGCGATCAACGACTACGAGACGGCCATGCGGGTCGGCCCGCCCTTCCCCGAGCCTTACTACAACCGGGCCGAGATCCGCTTCTCCAGGGGCGACCACCGGGGTGCGCTCAGCGACCTGGACCACGCGCTGGAGCTGGACCCGGAGTTCGTGGACGGCCTGGCCAACCGGGCCGGGCTGCTGGCCGCCCTCGGTGAGTACGGCAAGGCCAGGGCGGACGCGGAGGCCGGGCTCGCCATCGATCCGGCCAACCCGTACCTGCTGTGCGCGCTGGGCCAGGTGGAGACGGCGGAGGGTCGCTACGACAGGGCGCGTACCGCCTTCGACAGGGCGCTGGAGCTCGCCCCCTCGCTGGCGGCCGCCTGGGCGAACCGAGGACTGCTGGCGTTCGAGACCGGTGACCCCGAGGGCGCCGTCGCGGACTTCACCCGGGCCCTCGAACCCGGAGCGGACCCCGCGCTGCTGTTCAACCGGGCGATGGCGCTGCGCGCCGCCGGGCGGGAGACGGAGGCGGTCGCCGACCTCACCCGGGCGCTGGAACTGGCGCCGGACGACGAGGACATCAGGCGCGAGCTGAAATCCTGACCCCTACCGGACCGCCGCCCGCGGCCACGGAGACGAAGGCGGCCGGAAAACACCCCGGATTCGGCGAAGTGGATCGGAAAACAGAGGCCGGGAAGACGGAATCCCCATCGCGAAAATCTCATTATCGGATTACGCGTTACACACACGGTGATGCGGACGCCGGCCCTATTCGCCATCACGGACCCGTCGCGCCCCAGGGGTGGGTAGGGACGATTTCCCGATGCGCGATCACGGCGCGCCACTTTGCCGAACGGCCCCTACCGGAACGCCGCGGGTACCACGGGACGGACCGGGTCAGCGGAACGAGCCGCCGAGATAGCGCTCGGCCAGCTCACAGGTGCCCTCGGTGTAGCCGGAGCCCAGCTCGGTGGCGATGTCCGCGCCGGTATGGGTACCGATCCAGGCGACCAGCAGCAGGCGGCGGAACATGACGAACGTCCAGATCTCCGCCTCGTCCTCGGCCGAAAGGTCCAGGACGGTCCGATAACCCCGCACCCACGCGTCGACCAGTTCGGGAACCTCGGGAAGGTGCTCGATGAAGCTGACCGCCGCGGCCAGGTCGTAGAGGTGCCAGCCGAAGCCGCAGTCGTCGAAGTCGATGACGCTGGGCGGTCCCTCACCCGCCACGAGCAGGTTCGCGGAACGCAGGTCGGCGTGGATCAGGCCGTAGCGCTCCGGCCCCCGGCCGAAGCGGTGGAGCCGCTCGCGCAGTTCCTTGTCCAGCCGCCCCAGCACGGTCCGCGCCTCGGCCCCCACGCCCAGGCCGTCCTGCCAGCGGCCCCATCGCGCCCCGGCACCGAGGGCCGCCTCGTAGTCCCAGTGGAAGCGGGTGAACCACTCGGGCCGTGACCAGTGGCGCGCGTGCCGGTGCATCCGCGCCGTGAGCGCGCCGAGCCGCTCGAAACCGGGCACCGGGTTCTCCAGGGACGGCTCGGCACCGGGCAGCAACTCGAACATGACGCACTCTCGGGGCTCCGCGCCGGGGACGGTCAGCACCCGGGAACCGCCGGGAGCCTGGAGCACCCGGGGGGTGCGGATCCCCTCCTGCTCGCGGAGCGCCTCCAGCCAGGCCAGCTCGGACAGGATCGCCGGGATGGAGTGGTAGCCGAGGCGGTGCACCCGCAGGATGCAGCGCCTCCCCGTGGCCGGGTCGTCCACCCGGTAGGTGGCGTTCTCCGACACGTTGATCAGCGTGACCTCGGCGTCGGGCAGGCCGTGGATCCGCGCCGCCGCACGTGCCACGTCATGCGCACGGGCCAGCACGCCGCCTCCGGCGGACAGGTCGTGGGCCCGCATCGGTTCCTCCAGCTCGGTCGCACAGGGCGCCAGATCCTATCCGAGATCCGACATCGCCTGCCCGGCCGCGCGGTCCAGGTCGCCCCGGTCCTGGTCACGTACGACGTGCCTCGTCGAAGGCCCGGGGCCGGGAAACCTGATGCGGATCTTGGACTCCCGCTGTGGAAGGCGCTCCCAGTCATCCATGAGGGTCGCCTGAAGGCCGCATCCGGCGGCCAGGTCGAGCAGGGTCTCGGTCCGGTAGTAGAAGGTCTCGCCCAGGACCTGGTGCTCCCTGCCCTCGGTGCGCTCGAAGGTGAAGTCGAACCAGCCCCCCGGCCGCACGATCCGGCCGACGTTTTGCAGGCACTCCTCGATCACGTGCGGCGGGGAGTGGGAGAAGACGCCGTGGGCGTGGACGACGTCGAACGCCCCGCCGGGCAGCGCGGCGAAGCGCAGGTCGGCGACCGGCAGAAGATGGGGGAGTTTGTCGCGCAGGTCGTAGGTGACCAGGGTCTCCTGGGCGGCGATCAGGATCTCCGGGGAGATGTCGAGACCGTAGTAGTTTCCGGTGTCGAGGTAGCCGATGAACAGGCGCCCGGCCCGCAGGTTGCCGCAGCCGATCTCCAGCATGCGGTGCTCGGGTTTCAGACCGTGCCGCACCAGATAGTCGAACTGCGCCTTCCCCAGGGCGACCCAGCGCCGGTAGGACCTGCTGCCCACGGCCCCGCGAGGACTGCGCGCGGTCTCGGACCTCATGACGGCCCGGTAGTAGGCGACGTGGTCGCGGGTGCTCAGGCGCAGCCACGTGTTCCTGGTCACCCGTCGCAGGTGCCGGGGGACTCTTCCCGGATGGCCGAGGGCGTACCTGAGCCGGTGAACGATGCGCGTGCGGCTGTGACCGTGCATGTCTCTCCCCACGTCTGGACGACACCTCGATATCCCACCGGTGACGAGATCGTAGCCTGAAGTAAGATGAACGTCACTCTTGGTAAGCGTCGTCGGAATGTCGCCTCGTGGTCTCTCCCATCTCACCGGGCGACGGTCCCGGCCCGCGCCGGTCCTCCGGAAGGCTCACGCAAGCGTCGGATCGTTATGACACCTCGGATCGCCCGACCGGCGACGCCCGCAAACCCGGCGGTCGGAGCCGGCGGTCTTCGAAACGGTGAGGAGCCCGGTGAACCTGGAACTCGCGCTGCGCATGTGTGAGGCCGCGGTGCGGCAGGCCGTGCGGGAGGGGGCGCTCATCTCGGTCGCGGTGGTCGACGCGGGCGGGCATCTGGTGGCGTTCCAGCGGATGGACGGCGCGCGGATCTCCGGCCCCGTCCTCGCCCCCGGCAAGGCCCACACCGCGGTGGCCCACCACATGCCGACCGCCGACCTCGCGCCGCTGGTCCTGCCTGGAGGCGAACTGCACGGCCTGGCCGGCGACCGGTACGTGTGCCTCGGCGGCGGCATCCCGCTCGGGGAGCCCGGCAACGGCCGCGGGGTGGTGGGCGCGGTCGGCGTCAGCGGCGGCACCATCGGCCAGGACGTGGCATGCGCCGAGGCCGCCGCCGCCCTCTGGGAAAGGTCATAGCGGGATATGTTCGGAGACCTCCCTCAGCGGCGGCTAGTGCTCCCGCGCCCGAGGTTGACCGGGAAATCCCCGCCGGATGTCAGGCACCGGCCGTGGTAAGGCTCCGGTCGATCTCGGCGCGGGTGGGCATCGAGCTGCTGGCACCCGCGCGCTGGACGGACAGGCCCGCCGCCGCGGTGGCGAAGCGAACGGCCCGGTCGGCGGGCTGCTCCTCGACGTGGGCCGCGGCGAGGGCGCCCACGAAGGTGTCGCCCGCGGCCGTGGTGTCCACCGCGTTCACCCTGGGCGCCTCGACCCACACGGCGGCCTCGTCGCCGGCGGAAGTGAGCGCGCCGCGCGCCCCCAGGGTGATGATCACCCAGCCGACCGTGCCCCTCAGCTCCTCCAGGGCGCGCTCGTGGTCAGCCTGACCGGTGATCGCGACGGCCTCGTGCTCGTTGGCCACCAGGATGTCCACCGCCTCCAGCAGCTCAGCGGGCAGGGGCTGGACGGGCGCGGGGGTGAGGACCACCGTGGTCCCGGCGGCGCGCGCGGCCCTGGCCGCGGCGGTGACCGCCTCGATGGGCAGCTCCAGCTGCAGCAGGAGCACGTCGGAGCGGGAGATGACCTCGATCTCGGCCTCGGTGGGGGCGGTCACGGTCCCGTTGGCACCGGGAACCACGATGATCGAGTTGCCGCCGCCGCCGTCCACCACGATCTGGGCGATGCCCGAGGGGCCGGGGACCGTGCGCAGGTCCGTCACGTCGACGCCCGCCTCGGCGAGCGTCCTGCGCATCTCGGTCCCGAAGTCGTCGTCACCCACGGCCCCGAGGAAGGCCACCTTGGCACCCGCCCGCGCGGCGGCGATGGCCTGGTTGGCGCCCTTACCGCCGGGAACCGTGCTGAAGGCGCGACCGGTCACGGTCTCGCCGAGCGCGGGTACGACATCGACATAGGCCACCAGGTCCATGTTGACACTGCCGAACACCGAGATCATGATTCCTCCGCCCCCAGGGCCAGCGTACGGCGGGCCAGCTCATCCAGGCCGATGCCGTCGAACCCGCTGATGCTACTCGACAGCCGGTTCCTCAACGACCACCCCTCCGGGATTCCCGACGCGCCGCACAGCGCACCGACGATCGAGCCCACGGTCGCCCCCGCCGAGTCGGTGTCCCAGCCGCCCGCCACGGCGCCGGCGATCGAGGCGGTGAAGTCACCCCGGCCGTGGACCAGTGCCGCCGTGATCAGTGCGGCGTTGTTGATCGTGTGGACCCAGTGCAGCTCCCCGTGGCGTGCGTGGAGCCGGTCGACGACCCGTTCGAAGTCCGGTTCCCGGCGCGCGTCCTCGGCGGCCTGCCGTACGGCGGCGGCCAGGCGGGAGTCCGGCGGGATCACGGCGAGTCCGGCGGCGACCACCTCCTCGGCGGAGGAGGCCGTCAGCGCCGTGGCGCACATCGCCGCCACGAACATGGAGCCGTAGATCCCGTTGGCGGTGTGGCTGAGCCGCGCGTCGCGCCAGGCGAACTCCGCGGCCGTGGCCGGATCGCCGGGGTTGGCCCAGCCGTAGACGTCGGCCCTGATCAGCGCACCGATCCACTCCCGGAACGGGTTGCGGAAGGTCGCCGTGGAGAGAGCCCGCGGGTCGTGGGGGGCGGGCGGTTCCAGGCCGGCCAGCAGGTTGCGGTAGGCGGCGCGCTCGGCGGTGAAGACCCGGCCGCCGGGCAACTCGTCCAGCCAGAGCCGCGCGACGTCGTCGGTGCTGAACCCCCGGCCGTGCCGCTCCAGCAGGGCCAGGGCGAGCAGCGCGAAGTTGAGGTCGTCGTCCTCGGGGACGCCGTCGATGTTCTCGGCGAGGCTGTTGACGGCGCTGCGACGGTTCCACGGCCAGCGCCGGCCGATCTCGGCGGGAAGCCCCCTGGCGGTGAACCATCCCCGGATCGGCCAGTTCCCTGTCGCCTCGGCGATCGCCCTGATCCCCTCCCGGGGGATCTTCTCCACCGGCTTGCCCAGCACGCAGCCCGCCGCCCGGCCGAGCCACGCGCCGAGCATCCGGTCCATGACCTGTGTGCCCGAGGTGGCCGTGCCCCTTTGTGACGGCCACCTCGGGCAGGCTTTGACGATCTCGGCCAGCGTGGAGGGCTCGGCGAGCGGGGACGGGATCGCGGCCAGCTCGTCGAGCAGGTCCTCGGCCAGGCGGCGCAGCCGTACCGGAGGGGCCTCTGGCGAGGCTCCCGCCCGGGCCGGGGCGTCGTGTCCTCCCGCGGCCTGCCAGCGCGCGGCGATCTCCGTCACCTCGCGGCCGTCCTCGGCGGCCTGGCGCAGCTCGTGGCCGACCAGGTCCTCCGGCTGCACCCAGGTCAGCCTGATCATCCGGCGTCCCCGGCGAGGGCGGCGAAGGCGGACTCGTGGGCGCGGCGGCGTTCCAGGTCCGCGCCATGGATGCGGCGGGCGACGCGGGCCAGGCTCAGGCCGGGGGTGAGAAGGTCGATGCGGCTGGCGGTGGAGATCTGCTCCACCCAGTCGGCCGGGACGGCCTCGCGCCCGCCGAGGGCTCCGGCGACGGCGCCGCCCATGGAGGCGATGGAGTCGGCGTCGCGGCCGTAGTTGACGCCACCGAGGACGGTGTCGCGGTAGTCGCCCTTGGCGATCAGCAGGAAGGCCAGGGCGAGTGGGAGTTCCTCGATGCTGTGCAGGCGGCTCGGGCGGCGGGCGCCGAGACCCTGGTCACGGTAGGTGTCGGCGACCGTGTCGTAGGGCTTCATGGCGGCGCGCAGCGTCTCGAAGGAGCCGTCCCAGTGGCCGAGGCCGCGGGCCACCGAACACACCGCGTCGATGGCCGCCTTGGTACCGTCCCGTGCCAGCCGCAGGCAGGCGGCGACCACCGAGTCAGGCGTCGCACCCGGACGCATGGCCTCGGCCACCGCGGCGGCGAGCACCCCGGCCGCCTCCCGGCCGTAACTGGACTGGTGGGCGCCGGCAAGCTCGATCGCCTCGGCGTAGGCGGCGTCGGGGTCGGCGGCGTTCACCACGCCGACCGGTGCCATGTACATCGCGGCACCGCAGTTGACGATGTTGCCCACGCCTGCCTCACGCGGGTCCGCATGACCGTAGTGCAGCCGCAGCACCAGCCACTTCTCCGCCAGGAAGACCCGCTGCAGTAGCAGCGTCTCGGCCTCCAGTTCCGGGATCCAGCGCTTCTCCCCCATCATCTCCGGTACCAGGTGCTCGGCCGCCGCGTAGGCGTCCAGGTGGCCCCCGACCCGCTCGTAGACCCGGATCAGCGCGTGGGTCATCAGGGTGTCGTCGGTGATGTGGCCGTCACCCTTGTGGTAGGGCGCGATGGGGCGGGCGTTCCGCCAGTCCTCGAAGTACGGCGGGACCAGGCCCTCGACGTACCCGCCGTAACGCTCGTGGATCTGTTCGGGCGTCCAGCCCTCGGTGGCGCCGCCGAGGGCGTCGCCGACCGCGGCACCCGCCACGCATCCCACGGCCTTGTCCTCAAGCGTGCCCTCGCCCGCACTCGCCGGGGTGCCCTCCCTGCCCGCTGTACTCATCCGATCCGTCCCCTCGCGATATCCAGTAGATCGATTCCCGCCAGTTCGGGTAGGCAGCAACCCGTCAGGGTGGTGCTCCACCCTCGCGGCAGCGCGTCGTGGCCGGTGAACGCTCCGGTCAGCGCGCCGGTCAGCGCGGGCGCGGAGTCCGCCGCGGCGGCCAGGCAGGCGGCGGCCGGTACGGCGGTGCGTATCGAGCCGCCTGAGACCTCCGCCAGCGCGAGAGCCACCGGGAGCGTCTCGGCGGCGGCTACCCCGTAGCTGTAGACGTGGTCGAACAGCGCCGCGTCCAGCACGGGCACCGCCGCGAACGGATCGCCCGCCTCACGCGCGACCGCGAGCGCGGTGCGGGTCGCACGGCCGATAACGGTGTCATCGGGAAGCGCCTCCAACGCGGCCCGCACGGCTTCGCCCATCGGACCGCCATCCACCAGGACGCCGAGCGCCCGCGCCATCGCGACGGCTCCGAGCACGCCGTCACCGGCGTTGGTGACCTGGGCATCGGCCGTGGGGTCCAGCCCGGCGGCCCCGAAGGCGACCGCCCGCACGGTCGCGGCGTCGTCGAAGAAGTGCGGGTTGTCGTGCCCGCTGGCGGGAGGGCCGAGGCCGCGCGCGAGGTTGTCCAGCGCGGTCCGCACCGAGATCCGCGCCCTGACGTCGTCCCTGCCGGTCAGACCGGCGAACGCCTCCGCACGGTCCTCGTCGATGGTGAGCACGGTCCAGGCGAGCCATTCGGCGTCGTCGGACGGCCCCATCACCAGCGGCGCGACCGGCTGGTTGAGCGCGAACGGCACCGGCAGAGTGGTCACCCGATGCTCCTCGGCGAAGGCGTCGAGCTCGCGGTGGAGGCGTCTGCTCCACGGTGCGTGCACCCCCGCCCGGTGCCGTGACGACGGCCATCCCGCCGCGTCGCCCATCGCCAGACCGGCGAACGCCCCCAGGATCCTGTCCCCCGACATCATCGCCCTACCTCCCTTCCACGAGCTGATCGGCCACGTCGAGTACGTGCCGTCCCGCGGTCACCGGCAGGCAGCGCCCTTCGACCGGGCCGATCTGCCGTGCCCACCGCTCCGGCACCGCCGCCTCGCCGCGTCCCGCCCCGGCGAGGGCGCCGGCGATGGCCGCGGTGGTGTCGGCGTCCCGTCCCAGATTCGCCGCGATCACCACGGACTCCTCGACCTCTCCCTCGCCCATCAGGTAGGCGGCGAAGGCGAGGGCGACGGCTTCGGGAGCCAGGTCCGTCCACGGGTAGTGCCGGACCACGACCGCCTCGTGCAGCCGCCCGGCGACGTCGCCGGATCCGGGGCCGAGGGCCTCGCGGGCGCGGTTGACGCTGCGGGCGGTCCACGAGTCCTCGGGGATCACGCCGAGGCCGGCCGTGACCGCCTCGTCCGGGGAGGCGCCCGACATCGCGGCGGCCACCGCCCCGGCGACCGCTCGGCCGCCGAGGATGCCCTCCCCCGCGTTGCTCACGCTGCCGTCGACCTCCACCAGACGGGCGGCCTCACCGGGGTCACCCGCGGCGAAGATCCCGTACGGTGCGGCGCGCATGGCCAGGCCGTCCGACCAGCCGTGGCGGTGCCACTGGCCGGTCAGCGGTGGCCGGAGTCCCTGCCGGAGTGCCTGGATGGCGCCGAGCTCGGAGAAGCCCGCGCCCTTCATCGGTCCGTCGATCAGCGGGATGATCTCCTGCTGGTAGGCCTGGACGACGTCCTGGGAGGTCAGCGCGTGCCCGTGCCGGATGAGCAGGGAGGCCGCGAAGACGGTGTACTCGGTGTCGTCGGTGCCGCCGCCGTCGATCTCGGTCAGCCTCCCCCAGCGGGCGGCGATCTGTTCGGGCGAGAGGTTCTCCGCCGGCCGCCCGAGGGCGTCGCCGGCCGCGAGGCCGAGCAGACATCCCCGGGCGCGCCCCCGATGTGTCAACGTCACTGGTTGTACCGCTCCAGCACCTTGTTACCCTCGTCGACCAGCTTCTTCGCCGTCTCGTCGAGGGTGATCTTGTTGGCGAAGTACTGCTGCAGGGCCGGCGTGGCCACCTTGCTCTTCCACTCGTCGAAGCCGTTGACCTTCAGGAACGGCGCGACCACGAGGTTCTTGGCCGATGCGGTCGCCACGTTCCAGCCGTTCTCCTCGGTCGTCATGGCGGGGTCGCCCGCGGCCTTGACAGAGGTCGGCAACAGCCAGTCGCCCTTGGCGAGCTTGACCTGGTTGGAGCCGTTGAGGAAGAAGGAGATGAACTTCAGCGACTGCTCGGGATACTTGCTGTCCGCGGCGACCGACAGCGTCTGCGAGACGGCGCCCTGCTCGGCGGTGACACCCTTCAGCGGCGGGATGGTGATCCACTCGAAGCCGTCCGGCGCCTGCTCCACGACCTGCTGGCGCAGGTAGACACCGGCGGGCAGCATCGCGTACTTGCCGGCGTAGAAACCGGGCAGCGGCTCGGCGGAGCCCATGCCGAGCGCGGACGGGTCGGCGGACCTGTCCTTGTGGAGCTGGTCGTGGATGCGCTGGAGCACCTCGCGCTCCTCGGCGCCCACCTTCACCGTCGTCTTGCCGCCGGCATCGGTCTGGAAGAAGGTGCCGCCGAAGTTCAGGGCGAGGTTGAGCACCTTGTTGACCGGCGACTTCATCGGCCAGGCGACACCGTAGGCGTCGCCCTTGGTGAGCTTCTTGGAGATCTCGGCGAACTCGTCCCACGTCCACGGGCTGTCCGGGGCCGGGATCCGCACGCCGGCCTTGTCGAGCAGCTTCTTGTTTCCGATGATGACCTGCGACTCCTGCAGGAACGGCACGCCGTACACGCCCTCCCCGCCCTTGCCGTCGCCGAAGGTGACGGTGTCCCAGGCGCTCTGCGGGATGTCGCCCTTCAGCTCGGCCGGAACCTTGTCCTTGAGGTCCAGCAGGTAGCCGCGGTTGGCGAAGCCGGCCAGGGCCGGGGAGTCGTCATGGATGACGTCCGGGGGGTCGCCCGCCTCGAAGGAGGTGACGAGCTGGTCGTTGACGTTGTTCCAGCTTCCCTGGATGTACTCGACCTGGATCTTGGGGTTGGCCTTGTTCCACTCGGCGACCAGCTCCTTGTTCGCGGCGATCGACTCCTTCTGCCAGGCGAGGCTCTGGAATTTGATCGTCACCGGCTCATCGGGGGCGGCCGCGGGCGACTCCGAACCGCATCCGGCGGCCAGAACGAGGAGGCCTGCGGCCAGCACGACCCTCATGCGCATATGACTTCTCCTATCGGGGGGTGGGGCTATCCCTTGACGGCCCCGGCCATCAGGCCGGACTTCAGCCGGCGCTGGATGAACGCGAAGAACACCAGGCTCGGGATCGTCGCCAGAAGCGAGGCTGCGGCGAGCGGCCCGAGGCGCACGACCCCCTCCGCGCCGGTGAACTTCACCAGCGTCAGCGGCAGGGTCGCCACATCCGGGTCCTTGAGGACGATCAAGGCGAACAGGAACTCGTTCCAGGAGGAGATGAACGAGAACAGCAGGGTCGCGACCACGCCGGGGGCCAGCAGCGGGGCGACGACGCTCAGCAACGACCGCACCCGCCCGGCCCCGTCCACCGCGGCGGCCTCCTCCAGCTCACGCGGTACGGCACGCACATATCCCTGGAGCATCCACAGCGCGAACGGCAGCGTGAAGGTGACGTGCACAACGGTCAGGCCGGGCAGCGTGTTCACCAGGTCCAGCCTGCGCAGCACCATGAACAGCGGGATGATGATCAGGATGAACGGGAAGACCTGGCTGACCAGCACCCATCCGATCGCGATCCGGTTGACCAGCGAGCGGTAGCGGGCCAGCGCGTAGGCGGCGGGCAGCGCCAGGATCACGGTGAGCACCGCGCTGACCACCGCGACGACGAGGCTGCGCACCCCGCTGCCGACCAGGTCCTGCTCGGCGAAGGCGTCGGCGAAGTTGGTCGGCGTCGGTGAGCGCGGGATCCACGTCGGGTCCAGGCTCGCCATCTCCTGCGGCGTCTTCAGTGCCGTGGACAGCAGCCAGACCAGCGGGAACGCCAGGAAGACGATGTAGCCGGCCAGGGCCAGATAACGCAACGCCTTGCCCATGTCAGCTCGCCTCCCGCATCTGCCGCCAGAGGTAGGCGCCCAGCACGGCCAGCACGACGATCACGATCGCCACGCCCAGGGTGGCCGCGTAGCCGAAGAAGCCGTACCGGAAGGCCTCCTCGTAGGCGAACAGCATGGGCAGGCGGGTCTGGCCTCCCGGGCCGCCCTGCGTGAGAACGTAGATCAGCCCGAACTGGTTGATGTTCCAGACGAAGTCCAGTGAGGTGATGGCCACGATGACCGGGCGGAGCTGGGGCAGCGTGATGTTCCAGAACCTGCGCCAGACACCCGCGCCGTCCACCTCGACCGCCTCGTACAGCTCCTTGGGAACGCCCTGCAGCCCGGCCAGCAGCACCACCGTGGTCTGCGGCATGCCGGTCCAGATCCCGACGACGATCACCGCGGGCAGCGCGATGGAGAAGTCGTTGAGCCAGTCGATCTCGGTGCCCAGCATGCCGTTGAGGATCCCGGCGTCCGGATGGTAGACCAGCCGCCACATCAGCCCGATGACCACCGGCGGCATCGCCCACGGCACCATGGCCAGCACCCGGGCGAACCCCCGGAACCGCAGATCCTGGTTGAGCAGCAGGGCCAGCCCCAGCGAGGCCAGGAACTGCAGCACCGTCACCGAGACCGCCCAGATCATCCCGATCCGGAACGACGCCCAGAAGTCCCCGTCGGAGAGCAGGTCTCCGAAGTTCGACAGCCCGACGAACGAGGTGACCGAGTTGCGCCCGGAGCGCGCGTCGGTGAACGCCAGGAAGATCCCGTAGAGCAGCGGCCCCACGCTGAACACCAGCACGGGCACCAGCGCGGGCAGCATCAGCAGCAGCGCCTCACGCCCCTGCCGCCCGCCCTTCCGGGGTTTCCTCGGGCTCGCCGTCCCGACCGGCCGGTCGGCGGTGAGGGTCACGGCGTCTCCTCTCCCGTGGTCGAGGCCCTGACCACCAGGCGGGGCGGCACGGTGACCACTCTGGGCTCCCGCTCGCCGTTGCCCAGCCGGTCCAGAAGCAGTTCCGCCGCCGCCCTGCCCCGCTCGGCCGAGCCGAGGGAGACGCTGGTCAGGGCGGGCCAGGCGGCCGCGGCCATGTCGATGTCGTCCATGCCGGCCACCGCCACGTCCTCGGGCACCCGGCGGCCGTTCCGGCGCAGGACCTCCAGGGCGCCGAGCGCGATCAGATCGTTGGCGCACATGATCGCGTCCAGGTCGGGTGCCCTGGCCAGCAACCGGCTCACCGCGGCCGCGCCCTCGGCGCGGTAGAAGTCACCGATCTCCACCAGGTTCTCGTCATACGGCAGGCCGAGGGCGCTGAGCGCCTCGGCGTAGGCCGTGGACCGGGCCGAACCGGGGACCGTGTCCAGCGGGCCGTTGACGAACCCGATCCGGCGGCGTCCCAGGGAGTGGAGGTGGTCCAGCGCCAGCCGTACGCCGGTGCGGGAGTCGGTGCGGATGTTGTCCACCCGCGTGCCGTCCGGCACCGAGCCGATGATGACGACGGGGGCGCGGGCAGCCTCGATGGCCTTCAGATGCGCCTCACTCACCCTGAGCGGGATCATGATCAGCCCGTCCACGTAGCGCTCGCCGAGGCTGCGGAGCACGTCGATCTCGTCGGCGACGTCCGCGTCCGTGGAGTGCAGCACGAGACGGTATCCGGCGGCCTTCAGCACCGGCTGGATCTCACGGATCATCGCCAGGTAGACCGGGTTGCCGATGTCCGCCATCGCGAAGGCCACCTGGTTGGTCCGGCGCGACTTCAGCGACCGGGCCACCGAGTTGGGGACGTACCCCAGTTCCTCAGCCGCGCTGAGCACCCGGCGCACGGTGTTCTCACGGGTCGGCAAACCGTTGAGGACACGGGAGACCGAGGCGATCGAGACGCCCGCCCGCTCCGCGATCGTGGTGATCGTCGGCCCGTCGCTCACAGAGACCACGCCTTTCTGTAAACGATTACGATGATCTTGACGACTTACTGAAAACGTTTACGGAATTAGAGGAATGTAACTCGCGCGCGACAGAGGGCGTCAAGTCACGATCAAGTAACAGCACGCACGGTGGACGGCGGCCCGGCTGTCGCGGCGTTCCAGCCTGCGGGCAGGGGACAGCGGCACCACCTGGTCGGCGGATACGTCCCGACGCTCCCGGACGTCCCCGGAAGTTCCGGTGGCGTGGCTCGTCGCCAACGGATATCCGGAACGGACGAACCGACCGTCGTCCGATGGCAGGTGGCCGGGCCCGAGTCGTGGGCGACGGTCACGAGCCGTGCCCGCTCGCGTGCCCGGAGCCTGTCGAGCGGGCATCCGACGTGACCGTACCGACGCCGAGGTGCGCCGGGCGGGACCGGCGAGGTCAGGAACGCAGGTAGGCCAGGACCGCGAGGACGCGGCGATGCTGGTCGCCGTCCTCGGCGTACAGGCCGAGTTTGGCGAAGATACTGCGGATGTGCTTCTCCACGGCCCCGTCGCTGATCACCAGCTGACGGCCGATGGCGGGGTTGGATCTGCCCTCGGCCATCAGGCCGAGCACCTCGCGCTCGCGCGGGGTGAGCTGGGCGAGGGGGTCGTCACGGCGGCGCCGCACCATCAGCTGTGCCACCACCTGGGGGTCGAAGACCGTGCCGCCGGACGCGACGGTGCGCAGGCTCGCCATGAAGTCGTCCACATCCACGACGCGGTCCTTGAGCAGGTATCCCACCGCGCCCCTGGCGTCGGCGAGCAGGTCGTCGGCATAGGAGACCTCCACGTACTGGGACAGGATCAGCACCGGCGCGCCCGGCACCCTCCGGCGCGCCTCCACCGCCGCCCGCAGCCCCTCGTCCGTGAAGCCGGGCGGCATCCGCACGTCCACCACCGAGACGTCGGGCCGGTGCTCGGCGACGGCGGCCACCAGCCGGTCGCCGTCCCCCACCGCGGCGACCACCTGGCAGCCGAACTCCTCCAGGAGCCTGATCAGGCCCTCCCTGATGAGCACCGCGTCATCGGCCACGACTACCCGCACGGAACCTCCGCCACTATGACCGTCGGACCGCCGACGGGTGAATCGACCACCAGCTCGCCATCTACCGCCTTCAGACGGTCACCGAGACCGGACAGGCCATGCCCCTTGGCGACATGTGCGCCGCCGACCCCATCATCCCCGATTGTCAGCATCAGGAAGCCACCCGTCCTGGTCAGCGTCACGGTGCAGATCGTGGCGTGGCTGTGCTTGGCGACGTTGGTTAGGGCTTCCGCGACGACGAAGTAGACGCTGTTCTCCACGGCGGCGGGGAATCGTCCCTCCACCTGGACATCCAGCTCGACGGGGACGGTGCAGCGCCCGGCGAGCGCGGCGAGCGCGGGGGCCAGGCCGCGGTCGCTGAGGATCGGAGGGGCGATGCCGCGCGAGAGGGCACGCAGCTCGTCCAGCGTCTCGCGGGTGGAGGTGATGGCCTGGCCGAGCATCTGCTCGACTCCCGCCGGATCGCGCCTGATCTGGCGCTGTGCCCGTGACAGGTCCATGGCCAGGGAGACCAGGCGCTGCTGCGGCCCGTCATGGATGTCACGCTCCAGCCGGCGCAGCGCGTTGGCCTCGGCCGACACCGCGGCGGCCCGGCCCTCGGCCAGGTCGTCGATGCGATCGTGCAGCTCGGCCACCCCGGTCAGCATGGCCCTGCCGAGCCCGGCCTGGATGAGCGCGGCACCCCGCACGACCGGCGAGAGAGTGATCGCGAACAGCACGCCGATGACGGTGTTGATCAGCACCTCGACCCAGAGAGCGCCGCCCAGGCCGAGGAGCGGGCCGAGCCCGCCGTCGTTGCCGGGGATGGCGTAGACGATCCACCCGTAGAGCGGGTAGGTGAGGCCGAGGATCGTCCCGGCCCACCAGACCACCGCGAACACGAAGGTGACGATGGAGATCGGGAAGGCCACGATGCCGTAGAGCAGGTCGAGCCAGGACTGGCCGTTGGTCAACGGATTGATCATCCTGCGGAACCAACCGGCGCTCTGCGGAGCGGGCCGGTACCTCGGCCTGGCGACCGGGCGGCCGAGCACCTCGGGCAGCCAGCGCCGCTCGATGTCCGCGAAGCCCCGGGCGACCAGGAGCGTCGTCGCGAGGATGGGCAGGCCCACGAACGTGATGGCCGAACCCGCCCCCGCGGCGAAACCGGCCACCATGAGGGCGAACCAGATGACCGAGAGAGGGAATCCCACGACCAGGTAGCGGGTGTCGGTGCCGATGCGGCGGAGGAGGGTTCTCATGTCGTCAACGTTATGAGGCCGGACCACCGCGGACGACCCTGCACACCCGTTTGTCGGGGTGGGGCCAGCACTACCTTCAGCGGTGGGGGAATCCGGCGAGAAGACTGATGCGTACGTCACTGCGCCGCGGCGGTCCCGGCGGGAGGCTTTTCACACAGCCTTTCCTGAGGTTTTCGCTCCCCCTCCCTGAGAATCGAGACCCCTTTGACCGCCGTGATCCCCAGCCCGGCAACGCGTCCGACAGCCCGCACAGCACCGGTGCCCGCCGGTCGCGACCCGTTCATCGACGTGCTCCGCGTGTTCGGCATGGCCCTGGTGGTGCTCCAGCACTGGAGCATGCCGGTGCTCTCCTTCGCCGACGGCCGGATCACCACCGGCAACGCGCTGGCCACCGGGAACGGCTGGATGATCACGTGGATCAGTCAGGTGATGCCGCTGGTCTTCTTCGCCGGGGGCGCGGCGGGCGCGATCAGCAGGCGCGCCGCCGTACGGCGCGGTGACGCCACTCCCGCCTGGCTGGCGACGCGCCTGCGCCGCCTGGCCTGGCCGGTGGTGCCACTGGCGGCGGTCTGGTTGCCCCTCCCCCATCTGCTCCTGACGCTCGGCGTGCCGGAGCAGCCGGTCATGACCGCCTCACGGCTGGCCGGACAGCTTCTCTGGTTCCTGGTGATCTATCTTGTCGCGGTGGCGCTGACCCCGCCGATGCTCAGGCTCAACATGGCGTACGGCTGGCGGGTGCCGGCCGCGCTGGCGGCGGGGGCGGTGGCGGTGGATCTCCTGCGCTTCACCAGCGGCCTGGAGGTGGCAGGCCTCCCCAACATCGTGCTGATCTGGCTGGCGGTGCACCAGCTCGGCTTCCTGTACGCCGACGGGCGGCTGGGCCGCCCCTGGATCCTGGCGCTGGCCGGGTACGGTCTGGCCGCGGCGCTGGTGACCTTCGGCCCCTACCCGCTCAGCATGATCGGGATGCCGGGTGCCGCCGTCTCCAACATGGCACCGCCCACGCTCGCGCTGCTCTCGGTCGGGGTCGGCCAGATCGGACTGGCGCTGGCGCTGCGCCGCTGGATCGTCTCATTCGCGGAGTGGCCCGGGGTGTCGAGGGCGCTCGGCTGGGCCGGCGGCCGGATGATGACCCTCTATCTGTGGCACATGAGCGCGCTGTTCGTCATCGTCTCGATGGTCGTGGTGGGCCTGGGAGTCTCCACCCCCGAGCCGGGCACCCCGGCCTGGGTCTCCGGCTGGCCGCACTGGCTGCTCATGCTCACCCTGGCGATGTGGCCGCTGCTACGGGGTCTCGCGCGGTTCGAGACGCCCCCCTCGGGCAGGCCGTACACCGGGGGGATGGCCAGGATCGTCGTGGCCATCGTGCTGGTGGGACTGGGGCTGCTCACGCTCACCGCGATCGGCTTCGTCCCGGGGACGGCTCCCCTGCTCGGGGCGGGCGCGATCGTGGCGGGCCTGGCGCTCACCGGCCCGTCCTTTCGCACCTCACCCGCCTCACGGGCGGGCGTTCCCGGGCCGCGTCCGGCCTCGGATCACCCGCGGCACGTCTGACGGCTCCGGCGCTCCAGCCGACACCAAGTCCTTTTAGTAGCTGTTTATGCCAAAAAAAGTGATCATAACTACATAATGTTACATACTTTACACGAAATGTAATGCCATCCATTGCCGCAGCCGGTTCGACCACCACAAGTTCTTCGGCAGTATTGGACTGTGAGCCTTGTAGACCGCCTGCCAGAAGAGATCGACGCCGATCCCGATGCCATCTTCGACGCCTTCGTCGAATGGAACTCCGAGCGAGGGCTGACCCTCTACCCCGCGCAGGAGGAGGCGCTGATCGAGGTGGTCTCGGGAAACAACCTGATCCTGGCCACCCCAACCGGCTCGGGCAAGAGCCTGGTCGCCGCCGGAGCCCACTTCACCGCGCTGACCAAGGACGTCCGCACCTTCTACACCGCCCCGATCAAGGCACTGGTGTCCGAGAAGTTCTTCGACCTGTGCGAGGTCTTCGGCACCGAGAACGTCGGGATGATGACCGGCGACGCGAGCGTGAACCCCGGGGCGCCGATCATCTGCTGCACCGCGGAGATCCTCGCCAACGTCGCGCTGCGCGACGGCGCCCAGGCCGACATCGGCCAGGTGGTGATGGACGAGTTCCACTTCTACTCCGAGCCCGACCGCGGCTGGGCCTGGCAGGTGCCACTCCTGGAGCTGCCGAACGTTCAGTTCATCCTGATGTCGGCGACACTGGGCGACGTCACCAGGTTCGAGGAGGACCTCACCCGGCGAACCGGCAGGCCCACCGCGGTGGTGAAGAACACCGAGCGCCCGGTCCCGCTGGTCTACTCCTACCGGATGACCCCCCTCCACGAGACGCTGGAGGAGATGCTCACCACCAACCAGTACCCGGTCTACGTCGTCCACTTCACCCAGGCCTCGGCCATGGAGCGGGCACAGGCGCTGATGAGCATCAACATGTCGACCAAGGCCGAGAAGGAGGCGATCGCCTCCATGATCGGCAACTTCCGGTTCACCACCCGGTTCGGCAAGGCGCTCTCCCGCCTGGTGCGGCACGGCATCGGCGTACACCACGCCGGGATGCTCCCGAAGTACCGCCGCCTGGTGGAGCGGCTCGCCCAGGCGGGCCTGCTGAAGGTCATCTGCGGCACCGACACGCTCGGCGTCGGTGTCAACGTCCCGATCAGGACCGTGCTCTTCACCGCGCTGTCGAAGTACGACGGCAACAAGGTACGGCGGCTGCGCGCCCGCGAGTTCCATCAGATCGCCGGGCGGGCCGGGCGGGCCGGATTCGACACCATCGGCTACGTCGTCTGCCAGGCCCCCGACCATGTGGTGGAGAACGAGAAGGCACTGGCCAAGATCGGCGACGACCCCAAGAGGCGGCGCGGGTTCGCCCGCAAGAAGCCCCCGGAGGGCTTCGTGGGCTGGAGCGAGGAGACCTTCGAGAAGCTGCAGAGCGCCGAACCGGAGCCGCTGAACTCCCGGTTCAAGGTCAGCAACGCCATGCTCCTCGCGGTGATCAACCGGCCAGGCGACTGCTACGCGGCCATGCGCCACCTGCTCACCGACAACCACGAGGACCGCAAGTGGCAGCGGCGGCACATCAGCCAGGCCATCGCGATCTACCGGTCACTGCTGGCCGGCGGCGTGGTGGAGAAGCTGGACGAGCCCGACGAGCACGGCCGGATGGCCCGCCTGACCGTTGACCTGCAGGAGGACTTCGCGCTGAACCAGGCGCTCTCCACCTTCGCGCTGGCCACCCTCGAACTGCTCGACATCCAGGCGCCGAACTACGCCCTGGACATGGTCTCGATCATCGAATCGATTCTCGACGACCCCCGCCAGATCCTGTCCGCGCAGCTCAACAAGGCGCGCGGCGAGGCGGTGGCGCAGATGAAGGCCGACGGCATCGAGTACGAGGAGCGGATGGAGCTCCTCAACGAAGTGACCTATCCGATGCCGCTGGCCGACCTGCTGCTGGGCGCGTACGAGACCTACCGGCGCGGCCACCCCTGGGTGGGCGACTACACGGTGAGTCCCAAGAGCGTCATCCGCGACATGTACGAGCGGGCGATGACCTTCGCCGACTACGTGCAGTTCTACGAGCTGACCCGGTCCGAGGGCACGGTCCTTCGCTATCTCGCCGACGCCTACCGCACCCTGTCGCGGACCATCCCCGAGCACCTCAAGACCGAGGACCTGGTCGACCTCATCGAGTGGCTCGGCGAACTGGTCCGGCAGGTCGACTCCAGCCTTCTGGACGAGTGGGAGCAGTTGCAGAATCCGACCGGGGAGCTGGAGGCGCCCTCCCTGGAGGAGAGCACCAGGCCGGTCACCGCCAACACCCGCGCGTTCCGCGTGCTGGTCCGCAACGCGATGTTCCGCCTGATCGAACTGGCCGCTCTGGAGAACGAGCAGGAGCTGGAGCAACTGGCCCCCGACGTCGACTGGGGCGCCGCGCTCGACGCCTACTACGAGGACCACGAGGAGATCGGCACCGGCCCGGACGCCCGGGGCCCCGGCCTGCTCCGCATCGAGGAGGAGAAGGAGTTCTGGCGGGTCCGCCAGGTCGTCTCCGACCCGGCCGGCGACGGCGACTGGGGCATCGACGCCCAGGTCGATCTGGCCGCCTCCGACGAGGAGGGCCGCGCCGTGGTCCACGTCATCGGCCTGAACCGCCTCTGACGACCTCCGGGTGGAGAGGGCGGGGAGGCCGGCGCCATCCGCAGGAACTCCTCCGGGCTCGCTCCCGGCTGTCCATGGCGCGGAAACCGACAAGAATGGCGGGATGAGCGACGAAGCGATCAGGCAGGTGCTCGGCCTGCTCTACCAGGAGGACACGCTGCGGGTGCTGGCGACTCTGGCACTGGGCGGCAAGCCCGAGGAGGAGTCCGGCCTCGACGGGGAGGCGGTCAGGCGCGCGCTGGACCGCCTGGAACGCGGCGGGCTCGCCGTGCGGAGTGAGGGCGGCGAGTGGCAGGTGCGGCGCGAGCGGTTCCGCGAGCTGCTGCACACCACGGCCAAGCCCGCGCCCCCGGTCTCTCCCGAGGAGAAGGTGCTGCGCTCCTTCCTCGTCGAGGGGCGGCTGCGGGCGATCCCCAGCAAGCGGGACAAGCAGTTGGTCGTGCTCGACTACGTGGCCCAGGTCTTCGAACCGGGGACCCGCTACCCGGAGAAGGAGGTCAACGTCGCGCTGCGCGCCTTCCACGACGACTACGCGGCGCTGCGCCGTTACCTGGTCGACGAGGGCATGCTCAGCAGGGAGAACAACGTCTACTGGCGCAGCGGCGGCTCCGTCGAGGCCTGAATCAGCCGTAGTACTTCCTCGCGCCCTCGTGCAGGGGCACCGGCTCGGTCTTCCGCGCGTTGTCGCGGCTGATCTCCCTGGCCACGGGGTGGATCTTCTCCAGCTCCGCTCTGCGCTCGAAGAGCAGCCTCGTCAGGCTCTCCACCAGGGCGGGGTCCATCTTCTCGTGCACCACGAGCAGGTTGGGCACCGAGATGGTCGACACGTCCGAGGGGGTGTCGTAGACGTCCTTGGCGATCGTGCCCGGGGCGTACGCCGAGCCGTGCTCGGCGCGCATCGCGGGCAGCACCCCGTCCAGCGGCACGAAGGCGACCTGGCCCCTGAGCGAGGTCAGCAGATCGGTGATGCCCGGTGTCGGCAGGCCGCCCGACCAGACCAGGGCGTCGAGGTCGCCGTCCTTGAGCGCCTGCACGCTCTCCGGCAGTCCCAGCGACTGGCGGGTGACGTCCTCCTCCGGGTCGAGACCGGCCGCCTTCAGCAGGCGTAGCGCGATCACCTCGGTGCCGGAGTTGGGCGAGCCGGTGGAGACCCGCTTGCCCCTGAGGTCGGCGACGGACTTCACGCCGGAGCCGGTGGTGGCGACCACCTGCGTGTGGTTGTCGTAAAGGCGGGCGACGGCGCGGATCGGCTGGGGCGTGGTGAAGGCGCCCTTGCCCGTGACGGCGTCGGCGGCGGAGTCGGCCAGGGTGAAGGCGATGTCGGAGTCGCCCCTGACGACCCGCTGGATGTTCTCCACCGAGGCGCCGGTCGCCTCAGCCGTGGCCTGATAGCCGGGGATGTTCTTGCCGATCTGGTCGGCCAGGCCCCCGCCGAGGACGTAGTAGACGCCCGTGGTGTTGCCGGTGGCGATCGACAGCCTCTTGCCCACGGCCTGGTCGGCCGACCTGTCTCCGCCACAGCCGGCCAGGAACAGCAGCCCCGCCGCCAGCAGGACGGCGGTCCCGCGTCTGACTGTCAATGCTCTGCCTCTCGTTCGCGTGTCACCAGATGGAGGGAGACGACCACGATCAGGACCACCGCTCCGGCGAGCGCGGGCAGGGGCGACAGGAACAGCAGCAGGATCGCCGCCACCGCGCACAGCACCCGCTCGACCGGCCCCGCCGGACCGAGCAGCCGCCCACCGGTGGCGGCGGCCAGCGCGGCGACCGCCACCGCCGAGACCGTCGTGGCCGCCAGGATCTCCCCGAACGTGCCCTGGGCCAGCAGCCCGGCCCCGCCGGGGGTCAGCACGAAGGCAAAAGGCACCAGGAACGCGGGAAGGGTGTACTTCCAGGTGGTCATCATGGTCCGGTAGGCGTTGCCCCCGGTGATGGCCGAGGCCGCGAAGGCCGACAGCGCCGTGGGCGGACTGACCTCCGACAGCACCGCGTAGTAGAAGATGAACATGTATGCCTCGGCCTGGCTGACACCGAGATCCGTCAGCGCGGGTCCGATGACGACCGCGGCGATGACGAACGACGCGGTCACCGGCACCGCCAGACCGAGCACGAGCACCGCGACCGCGCACAGCAGCGCGGTGACGGCGAGGATCCCGCCCGAGGCGCCGACGATCAGGGAACTCGCCTTGAGGCCCAGCCCGGTGAGCGTGACGACGGCGACGATCAGCCCGGCGGCGGCGCAGGTCGCCGCGACCGGCAGCACCCCGGTCGCCCCCGCGGCCAGAGCCCTCGCCGCCCTGCCGGGGGTCAGGGCGTGCTCGGAGTCGAGGAAGGAGAGCACCAGGGCGAGCAGCGTGGCGTACACCACGGCGCGGAACGGCGACTGGCCGAGCGCCATCAGGACGACGATCACGAACAGCGAGCTGAAGTGGTAACCGAACCGCCTGACCAGTGGCCAGAGGCTCGGCGCGTCCACCTCGACCGCCCGCGTCCCGTACCTGCGGGCGTCCATCTCGATGGCCAGGAAGATGCCCAGGTAGTACAGCAGGGTGGGAATGGTGGCGTAAAGCAGCACCGTCAGGTAGCTCACGCGCATGTACTCGGCGATGATGAACGCCGCGGCGCCGAGAGTCGGGGGCGACAGGATCGCTCCGATGCCCGCCGCCGCGAGCACTCCCCCACCCTGCTCGGGCGGGTATCCGGCCCGGCGCAGAATCGGCCAGGCGACGCTGCCCACGCTCACCGTCGTCGCGACGCCGGAACCGCTGACCGTGCCGAGCAGGAATCCGGCGAGGGTGACCGTGCGGCCCGGCGCCGAGCGCGAGCGGCGGAACGCGGCCAGCGAGACGTCCACGAAGAACTTTCCCGCCCCGGAGTGGTCGAGGACGGCGCCGTAGACGGTGAACAGGATGATGTAGGTGGCCGCCACGTCGAGCGGCACGCCGTACACGCCGTCGGTGCCCATCACGAACGAGACGACGATCCGGTCGATGTCGTAGCCGCGGTGCCCGACGACCCAGTCGAAGGGCAGGTAGCCGCCGTAGTAGGCGTAGGCGGCGAACCCGACGCAGACCGCGGGCAGTATCCAGCCGACGGTGCGCCGGCAGGCCTCAAGCACCAGCAGGACGATGACCGCCCCGGCCACCACGTCGAGGGTCGTCGGCTCGAAGGCGCGCCGGATGAAGTCGTCGAAGACCGCCAGCGGGTAGAGGCAGACCACGAGCGCCAGCGCGGCGAGCGCCCAGTCGCCGGCGCCCGGCCGGTCGGTGCCCCGCCGCCCAGGCTTGTAACAGACGAAGGTGAGCGGCAGCACGACCGCGAGGAAGAGCATCCGGTACGGGAGAACGGGGCCGGGCCGGAACGCGCGGTAAAGGACGTACAGCGACAGGCCGAGGGCGACCAGCGTGACGGCCTGCGCCACCCGGCCGGAAAGCCGCCGGGCGGGCCGTTCCGCGTCGAACTCCGCGATCAACTCATCCGCTGATGTGGTGCTCGTCAACCGTCGTCTCCACGTGTGAGCCGCGATATTCGACTGCAGATTACCGAGAAGGTTGACTCTCATCTGTCAAGACAGGTCACATTCGCGTCACGCCCGTCCTCGCGGGAGACCTCTGCCTCAACGGCGTGGGAAAGCGAACGTCAGGCGGCAGGACCGGGGCGCACGGCTACCGATGGTCGACCATCCGCCTCAACGACGGCACCCGGGAAGTCGCGGGTCAGCCGCCCGAGGTGTCGGTCTCGGCGTCGGCGCAGGGGACCGCGAGGTCGTACGGGTCGTCGAGCCAGCCGGCGGGCAGGTGAACGCGGTCGCGCGGATTGGTCTTGCCCCGGGGGACGTCCACGCCCTCGGGCCAGGGCTGGTCGGCGTCGAGTTCGGCGAGCCCCTCCCGCAGGCCGGCCAGGGTCTCGGAGGTGGCCAGGCGGCGACGGAGGGCGGAGCCGACGGTGAAACCCTTGAGATACCAGCCGACGTGCTTGCGGAAGTCGGCCACGGCGTGCGGCTCGCTCTCGAAGCACTCGGTCAGCAGGGTGGCGTGCCGGTCCATGGTTGCGGCGACCTCGCCCAGCCGGGGACGGCGCCGCTCGTCGCCGCCCTCGCACATGGCCGCCAGGTCGGCGAAGAGCCACGGGCGCCCCAGGCATCCCCGGCCGACGACGACGCCGTCGCATCCGGTCTCGTCCATCATGCGGCGCGCGTCGTCGGCGCTCCAGATGTCGCCGTTGCCGAGCACCGGGATCTCCGGCACGCTCTCCTTGAGCCGCGCGATCGCCTCCCAGTCGGCGGTTCCGCCGTAGTGCTGGATCGCGGTGCGGCCGTGCAGCGCGATCGCGGAGACGCCCTCCTCCACGGCGATCCGCCCGGCGTCCAGATAGGTCAGGTGGTCGTCGTCGATGCCCTTGCGCATCTTCATGGTCACCGGCAGCGTCCCGGCGTTGCGCACCGCCTCACGCAGGATCGCCCGGAGCAGGTTCCGCTTGTACGGCAGAGCTGAGCCGCCGCCCTTGCGGGTCACCTTGGGCACCGGGCAGCCGAAGTTGAGATCGACGTGGTCGGCCAGGTCCTCCTCGGCGATCATGCGGACGGCCCTGCCGACCGTCACCGGGTCGATCCCGTAGAGCTGGAGGCTGCGGGGACGCTCGTCGGGCTCGAACCGGATCATCTTCAACGTCTTCGGGCTACGCTCCACCAGCGCCCGCGTCGTGATCATTTCGCAGACGAACAGGCCGCCGCCCTGTTCCCGGCAGAGGGCGCGGAACGCCGTGTTGGTTATCCCGGCCATCGGGGCGAGGACGACCGGCGGCCACACCTCCAGCGATCCCAGTTTCAACGACTCCACCTGGCTTTTCTACCGCACCACGACGAGCGGGACGAATCATCCGCTGGATATGGTGTACCTGGTGTAACCCGACGTGACATGGGAGGCCGCGGATGCTACTGCGACTGCGGATCGCACTGCCCGACCGGCCGGGCTCCCTGGGGAAGGTCACCCGCGTCCTCGGCGTCGCGGGCGCGGACATCACCCAGGTGGTCGTCCTGGAGCGCGGCGAGGGCCGGGCGCTGGACGACATCACCGTCTACTGGCCCGACTCCGCTCCCAGGGAAACCCTGGTCGAGGGGTTGGAGAGCGTGCCGGAGGTGACAGTCGAGGGTGTCTGGAGCACGCGCGAGGCACCGGGCACCTACCCGGAGCTGGAGATCCTCAAATACATCACCACGGCGGGCGATCGGGCGCTGGCCACCCTGATCGACTCCATGCCCGTGCTGTTCAGCGCCGACTGGGCCGCGGCGGCGACCGAGAAGATCCCTCGCGTGACCGTCCACTCCAGCTGGCGGGCTCCCGAGCAGGTCCCCTTCCCCACCGAGACCCCCGCCCGCCCGACTTCCTTCACCCTCGACTCCGGCCTGCACGTGATCGCCGCCCCGCTGCCCCCGCTGGCCCTGACCTTCCTGCTGGCCCGCGCCGACGGCCCCGCCTTCCACCGCATCGAGGTGCACCGCCTCACCCGCATCCTGGAGATCTTCCTCACCCTGCCCGCGGTGGAACGCGCCGTCGTCCGTCAGTTGCGCCACCAGACCGGCTGAGCCACCCGCCCTACGGTCACCAGACGGGCGGCTGAACGCACGGTTACGCAACCGCGCGGAAAACCCGCTAGAGTTCTCTCGTCGCCACCGGGAGCGAAACCCGGGGGAAACACGCGGAAGTGGCTCAGTGGTAGAGCATCACCTTGCCAAGGTGAGGGTCGCGGGTTCGAATCCCGTCTTCCGCTCGAAGGGTCTTCGGGCTCTCACTCCGGTGGAGTGGCCGAGAGGCGAGGCAACGGCCTGCAAAGCCGTCTACACGGGTTCAAATCCCGTCTCCACCTCTGGTCCTTCCCCATGCGGACGATTAGCTCAGCGGGAGAGCGCTTCCCTGACACGGAAGAGGTCACAGGTTCAATCCCTGTATCGTCCACCACCGTCAATGGCATCTATGCCGACCAGATCAAACGGCCGCCAAAGTCCCAGCTCAGGGACCTTGGCGGCCTTCTGGCTTCTCCGGGTGATGTCCGCTGTTCCGGGTTGTCGTCAGCACCGGCGCCGACGTCGCGGGGAGACCGTTGTCGCCCCAGAGATCTTGGCGAGGGTCGCAGCCGACGGCCCCACCTCTCCTTCCGAGCACCCCGCCCGAAAATAGGTTTGACCAATCTGTTGACCTGGAAGCAACGTCACCTTAACCTCGATGCAATTGGTTCGACCAAAGAGTCACGAGAGGGGATGGGCATGGATCTGGCAGCCCTGGTTCGGAGCCTTGCCGAGCAGGCGAGCCCCGAGCCCGCCACCGGCCGCCTGCGCCTGCCCACGGAGCGCGAGCTGGTGACCTCCCTGGAAGTCAGCCGGGGCTCCCTGCGCGAGCAGTTGTCGATGCTGGAGATGCTGGGCTTCCTGGACCGCACGCAGGGCAGGGGTTCCTACCTGAGCACCCCGGACGCCGGTTTCATCCAGCTCTACTTCGACCTGGGCGTCCAGCTCGGCCACCTGAGCCAGGAACAGTTCGCGTCGGCACGGAAGATGCTGGAGGTGTCCGTCGCCGAGGCGGCGGCGAGACTGGCCACCGCGGACGACGTCGACGCCCTGCGCGAACTCGTTGACGAGATGGTCAAGGCCAGCGGCGACGGCGACGGTGAGCGCGCCCTCGAAGCGGACCTGAAGTTCCACCACCGGCTGTTCCTGATCGTCGACAACCCCGTCTTCAACCTTGTCCACGACGGCCTCAGCCACGTGCTCCGCAGCGAGGTCGTCGAGCGCCGCCGGCTGGCGGTGGAACGCGAGCCCCTGACCCCGGGCAAGACCCGGGTCATCGACACGGTCCACTACGGGATCGTCGAGGCCATCGGCGAACGGGACGGCGAGGGCGCGCGGATCGCGATGCGCAGGCACTTCGAGGTGTGGTCCTCCCTCACGCACTCGCCCTAGGCCTCCCACACACGACAACGACACGCCACCCCCGCGCGGGCAGCGGGCCATGCCATGCCCGGAAACAGGGCCGGATCACCCAGAACAGAAGGATGTCCATGAGCGACCCAACAGTCGTTTTCGTCGGTATCGGCGCCATCGGCCTGCCGATGGCGACCCAACTGGTGTCCGCCGGCTACGCGGTCACCGGGGTGGACCCGCTACCGGCCGCACACGAGCGGGCCGAGGCCGCCGGCGTACGGGCGGTCTCCCGGTTCTCCGAAGCGCCCAAGAGCGAGTTCGTGGTCGTCATGGTCGCCACTCCGGCGCAGCTCGAAGCCCTTGTCACCGAGGCGCTGGCAGTGGATGTGACCGGTCAGCGCTGGATCGTGATGAGCACGGTGGGCCCGGAGGCGGTGCGCGAGCAGGGCGCCCGGCTACAGGTGGCCGGCGCGGTCGTGGTCGACGTGCCGGTCACCGGCGGGGTGGCCAGGGCCCGGACCGGTGAGCTCACCCTGTTCGCCTCGGGCCCGGCCACCGACATCGAGGCCGCCCGTCCCGTCCTCGACAGACTTGGAACGGTCCAAGCGGTCGGAGACGCGCTCGGTGACGGTCAGGCCATCAAGGTGGTCAACCAGCACCTCTGCTCGGTCCACATCGTGGCGGCGGCCGAAGCCCTCGCTCTCGCGTCCACGCTCGGGCTGGACAAGGAGAAGGTCCTCTCCCTCGTGGAGCGGGGAGCCGCCGGATCATGGATGCTCTCCGACCGCGGGCCGCGCATGCTGCGGGGCACCGACGTCGACGTCACCAGCACGATCAACATCTTCGTCAAGGACAGCGGCCTCGTGTACGAGGCCGCGCGGGCGGCCGGGGCGCAGACCCCCCTCCTCGACGTCGCCAGGGCCCGCTACCAGCAGGCCGCCGACGCGGGTCTTTCGACACGTGACGACTCACGGGTCATCGAAACCTACGAACACCCCCAGTGATCAAGATCATTAAGATAGCGAGGAGCGGCACATGACCGCTGCATCCAACGTCGCCGGTGCTCACCGGGACAACCCGGCAAAGGTGTCCTTCGCCTCGATGGTCGGCACCGCGGTGGAGAGCTACGACTTCTTCATCTACGGCACCGCCTCGGCCGCCTACTTCGGCACGGTGTTCTTCCACTCCGAGGACAAGCTCGTCGGCGTGCTGGCGTCGTTCGCCACGCTCGCCGTCGGCTTCCTGTTCCGCCCGCTCGGCGGCTACCTCGCCGGACACTACGGCGACCGGGTCGGCCGCAAGACGATCCTGATGTGGTCGCTGGTGCTCATGGGCGTCGCGACCGTCCTGGTGGGCGTGCTGCCGACCTACGACCAGGCGGGCGCGCTCGCGCCGATCCTGCTGATCCTGCTGCGGATCCTCCAGGGCATCGGCTTCGGCGCCGAGTGGGGCGGAGCCGTCCTGATGGCCGTCGAACACGCCCCCGAACGCCGCCGCGGCTTCTTCGGCGCGGTCCCGCAGATCGGCATCCCGGCCGGGCTGCTGCTGGCCAACGGCGCGTTCCTGCTCAGCGAGGCCCTGCTGGAGGGCTCCTGGGTGTGGCGGGCGCCCTTCCTGCTCTCCGTGGTGATGGTCGCCGTCGGCATCTTCATCCGGATGGGCGTCTCCGAGTCGCCCGACTTCGCGGAGATGAAGAAGAACAACGAGATCCGCAAGGCTCCGGCACTGGACGTCATCAGGCGCGACTGGCGGGTGATCCTCAAGATCATGACTCTGCGGCTCGCGGAGACCGGCGGATACTACGTGACCACCAGCTTCATGCTCTCGTACGTGGTGCTCGCCGAGCTGACCGACAAGCAGAACGTGCTGATCGGCACCATCGTCGGATCCGCGCTCGGCCTGGCCAGTCACCTGCTGTACGGCGCGCTGTCCGACCGGATCGGCCGCAAACCGGTGTTCCTGATCGGGTCGCTGTTCACGATCGCGTTCGGCATCCCGATGTTCCTCATGATCAACACCGGTGCGGTCATCATGGTCGTCGTCGCGGTCGCCCTGAGCCTGCTGCTGAGCCACGACCCGATCTTCGCCGTGGAGTCCTCCTGGTTCTCCGAGCAGTTCCCCCGCGACGTCCGCTCCTCGGGAATCTCCCTCGGCTACAACGGCGCCTCGCTGGTCGCCGGCCTGCTGCCCTTCCTGGCCACCGCCCTGTACGGATCCATCGGGTGGATCGGCCCGGCGGTGCTGTTCATGCTGCTCGGCGTGGTCTCGACGATCGCCGCCGCCCTCACCCCGGAGACCGCTCCGGTCAAGGTCGGCACCCCGGCGTCGTCCAGGACCACGGCCGCGACCATCTGAAGAGAGAACGAGAACAGATATGACCACACTCAGTGAACCGCAGGCCGGCCGCCTCGATCCGGCGGCGCGGGCGGAGAGGGTGCGCGGTGCGGCCTACCGGATGCGTCACCACACCCTGAACATGGGCGAGGCGCAGGGCCAGGGCTACGTCGGCCAGGCACTCGGGGTCGCCGACATGCTGGCGGTCACCTACGTCGACCAGCTCCGCTACCGGGCGGACGACGAGCACTGGGCCGAGCGCGACAGGTTCCTGCTCTCCACCGGCCACTACGCCATCGCCCTCTACGCGGCCCTGGCCGAGGCGGGCGTCGTGCCCCTCGACGAGCTGGAGACCTACGGCTCCGACGGGTCACGGCTCCCGATGTCCGGAATGGCGTCCTACACACCCGGTATGGAGATCTCCGGAGGATCACTCGGCCACGGGCTGACCGTCGCCGTCGGCATGGCCCTCGGGCTGCGCCACCAGGGGTCGAACTCACGGATCTACAACTTCCTGTCCGACGGCGAGCTGGACGAGGGGTCGACCTGGGAGGCGGCGATGGGCGCCGCCCACCACAGGCTGGGCCTGCTGACCGCGATGGTCGACATGAACGCCCTGCAGGCCGACGGGAAGACCGAGACGGTCATGCGCATCGAGCCGGCCGAGGAGAAATGGGTCGCGGCGGGCTGGTTCACCCAGCGGGTGGACGGCAACGACGTGGAGGCGCTGCTCGCGGCCTTCGACGCCGCCGCCGAGCAGGCCCGCCCGGAGGGCAGGCCCTCGGTGATCCTGTGCGACACCAGGATCGGCCGGGGCGTCCCGCTGCTGGAGACCCGCGAGAAGGCCCACTTCATGCGGATCGACGAGGACGAGTGGGAGCTGTGCCGTCAGCAGCTGACGGCCGGGTACGAGGGAGTGGAAGCACTGTGAGCACCGCGACGGGCGCCAAGCGCCTGACGACCTCGGCGATGATCGCCTCATTCGCCGACCCCGGGCAGAGGACCGCGAACTCACCCTTCGGCCACGCCCTGGCCGCCCTGGCCGAGCAGGACCCGCGCGTCGTGGGACTCACCGCGGACCTGGGCAAGTACACCGACATGCACATCTTCGCCAAGGCCCACCCCGAGCGGTTCTTCCAGATGGGCATGGCCGAGCAGTTGCTGCTCGGGGCGGCGGCGGGCATGGCCGAGGTCGGCCTCATCCCGTTCGCCTCGACGTACTCGGTGTTCGCGGCACGCCGCGCGTACGACTTCCTGTGCCTGGACATCGCCGAGCCGAACCTGAACGTGAACGTGATCGGTGGCCTGCCCGGCCTGACCACGGGGTACGGCCCGAGCCACCAGGCCACTGAGGACATCGCCATCTTCCGCGGCATGCCGAACCTGACGATCGTCGATCCGTGCGACTCCGTCGACATCGAGCAGGCGGTGCCCCAGCTGGCCGCGTCCGACGGCCCGACCTACCTGCGCCTGCTGCGCGGCAGGGTGCCGACGGTCCTCGACGAGTACGACTACACCTTCCGGCTCGGCAAGGCGGCCGTGCTCCGCGGCGGCAACGACGTCGTGTTCGTGTCAAGCGGCCTGATGACGATGCGCGCCCTGCAGGCGGCCGAGGAGCTGGCCAGGCACAATGTCGACGTCGCGGTGGTGCACACTCCGACGATCAAGCCTTTCGACGCCGAGACCGTCCTCGCCGAGGTCGACAGCGACCGGCTGGTGGTCACGCTGGAGAACCACACGGTGGTCGGCGGGCTCTTCGAGACGGTCGCCTCGGCGGTCGTGCGGGCCGGCATCGGCAGGCGGGTCGTCCCGATCGCCCTCCCCGACGCCTTCCTGGACGCCGGCGCCCTGCCCACCCTGCACGAGAAGTACGGCCTGGCCACCGGCACCGTCGTCGCCAAGGTGCTCGAAGAGCTGGCGTCAACGACCCCCTCCTGAAGGAGGGGGCTTGAGGCGCAGCGATGCGCTTCGAAGCCCCGCGTTGACCAGCCCTAGCCGTCATGAACTGGAGGTGTGATCCAGATGGCTACGTTTCATGTAAGCGAGCAGACCCACCGGCAGGTGCTTCCTCAGCCTGCCGCTCTGGAATCCGTGGGAGCAGACACGCCCGAGGGTGGGCACGAAACGGCTCACGGACTCCCGGCGACGCCGGGCACTGGCATGGAACCTGGGCGAGGGGAGATCGGTTCGGCCGCACCGCCGGACCGGCGTCACCCCGAGGGCGCTTCGGCGCCTGAGGGAGCGAACCGTGAGGTTCACCCGGCCGTGTTCGTCCTCGACCGCCACGGCCACCCGCTTGACCCCTGCCATCCTGCCCGTGCCCGTCGGCTTCTGGCGGCCGGGCGGGCGGTGGTGGTGGTGCGTCACACCCCGTTCGTTATCCGTCTCAAAGACCGGTCAGCGGCCGACTGCGTTGTGAACGGCGTCGCGATCGGTATCGATCCCGGTTCCAAACACACCGGCCTGGCCGTGTTCACCGACCATGACGGGAGCCGGGCCGGACGGTATGCGATCCAGCTCGACCACCGAGGCGCACTGATCCGCGACAGGCTCGCCTCGCGGGCCGCACTGCGCCGGGGCCGCAGGTCACGCAACCTGCGCTACCGCGCCCCCCGGTTTCTCAACCGCACCAAACCGAAGGGATGGCTCGCGCCATCCCTGCGACACCGCGTCGACACCACCATGTCGTGGGTGGCGCGGCTGACCCGGTGGGCGCCCGTGGCAGCCGTCCACGTGGAGCGGGTCTCCTTCGACACCCACGCCCTGTCGGCGGGCAAACCGTTGGAGGGCGCGGAGTATCAGCAGGGCACCCTCGCCGGGTACGAGGTCCGCAAATACCTGCTGGCCAAGTGGGGGCGGGCGTGCGCGTACTGCGGCGCCAGCGGCGTACCGCTCAACCTCGACCACATCCACCCCCGCAGCCAGGGCGGCTCCGACCGGATCAGCAACCTCACCCTGGCCTGCATCCCATGTAACCAGACCAAGAACGCCACTCCGGTAGAGGTGTTCCTCAAGGACAGTCCCGCACTTCTCTCCAGGATCCTCAAACAGGCGAAAACACCGTTGCGCGACGCGGCGGCGGTCAACGCCACCCGGTGGGCGCTGTGGCGGGCCCTGGAAACGGCCGGCCTGTCCGTTCACACCGCCTCCGGTGGCCGCACGAAGTGGAACCGCTCCCGCACCGGTGCCGCCAAATCGCACACCTTGGACGCGCTGCACGTCGGCCCCCTGGCAGGCGTCACCGCCTGGCCCTCGGCGGTCCTGGTGGTCAAGGCGACCGGGCGCGGCACCTACGCCCGCACCCGCACCGACCGCTACGGCTTCCCCCGGCTACGACTCCCCCGGACCAAGCACGTCAAGGGGTTCGCCACCGGCGATCTGGTCCGCGCGACCATCCCGACCGGCAAGAAGGCCGGAGTCCACACCGGGCGGGTCGCGGTCCGCACCACCGGCAACTTCAACATCACCACCCGACACGGCACCGTACAGGGCATCGGCCACCGCCACATCCACCTGCTCCAACGAGCCGACGGCTACGGCTACACCACCCACCCAGAAACACGGCACCGTGCCGCGTTTCCTCCCCCGCCTGAAGAAGGGGGTCTCCACACTGGAGGTATCCGATGAAGACCGTCGTGCTCGATGACGACCCCACCGGCACCCAGTCGGCCAGTGGGGTCCGGGTGCTGCTGCGCTGGGACGCCGCCCGTCTCACCGAGACGTTGCGCGCGGTGGACTCGGTCTACCTGCAGACGAACTCGCGGGCGATCGACGAGGCCGCGGCGGTGGCACTGTGCCGGCGGATCCGCGGCGAGGTCGACACGGCCTCGGCCGAACTGGGCACCGAGATCCAGGTCGTGCTGCGCGGGGACTCGACGCTGCGCGGACACGTCTTCGCCGAGACGGACGTGTTCACCACCGACGACAGCCCGATCCTCTTCCTGCCGGCCTTCCCCGACGGGGGCCGGACCACGGTCGGCGGGGTGCACCATGTCCTGGTCGGCGGGGTGCCGACCCCCGCCCACCTGACGGAGTACGCCAACGACCCGGTCTTCTCCTTCCGTCACGGCGACCTGGTCGGGTACGTGCGGGAGATCGGTGCCAGGGAGGCGTTCCCGGTGCCGCTCGAGGAGGTCCGCTCCTCGCGGGGCGAGGCCGTGGCCGCGGCCCTGCTCGCCGCACCCGGCCGCACCGTGGTGGCGCCGGACGCCGAGACCGACGAGGACATCGATCTGGTCCATCGGGGCCTGCTGGCGGCGCGGGAGCGGGGCAGGCCCGTGGTCGTCCGTTCCGCGGCGCCGCTGGCCGCCCGGTGCGCCGGCGCGGTCAGCCGGGGTCTGCTGCCGCGGCCGCTGAACGGCGGTCGCGGCCCCGTTCTGGTGGTCTGCGGTTCGCACACCTCGGGGGCGACCGCTCAGCTCGCGGAACTGGAGCGGCGCCATGGCGTCACCGCGCTGACGATCAGCACCGAGGCGGCGCTGCGGAACGGCACGGCGGCCGGTCACGCCATCGTCGCGGACGCGAGGAGGGCGCTGACCGGGGAGGGCATCGCGCTGATCAGCTCGGAGCGGGTGCGCCACGAAGGCCACAACACCCTCGCGCACGGTGAGGCGGTGATGACCGCACTCATGACGGCGGTCCGCGAGCTGTCGGACACCGCCCGCGTGGTGGTCTCCAAGGGGGGCATCACCTCGGCCGAGGTGACGGCCACCGGACTGCGGGCCGCCGCCGCCACCGTGCGGGGCCAGGTGCTGCCGGGAGTGTCCGTCTGGGACCTGGACACCGACGCGGCCGCCGCGACCTGCGTGGTCGTGCCGGGCAACGTGGGCGGCCCGGACGTCCTGGTGGAGGCCGTCGAGGCGATATAGACGGCCCGCGATCACCACCCCGCCAGGGGGAGCGCCGAGCCGTTCATCGGGCCTTCGGGGCTGTAGACCACGCACATCACGTCGCGGTCGCCGTCGGCCCAGGTCTCCCGGGTCGGCATGACCGGGTAGAAATCCAGTCTCGAGGCCGACTCACCGCTCCAGTTGCTGTCGAACCCTCGCCGGCAGCTCTCCCGGGCGAACGTGGTCAGCGCGGCCGGATCCCATTCGCCGTCGGGGGCGTGCACGAAGCCGTACGACTGGTTGGCCGCCTGCTCCTTGCAGGGTGTGTAGAGCACGACGACCTCGGCCGCCTCCGGGGAGTAGGCCGGGTCGGTGAAACACTCCCCCGCCTCGATGTGCAGGAGCCCGCCGGTCTCCGCGGTGATGAAGGTCTCGTCCTTGACCGTCGGCCCCGCCGGGCCCGTCGTCCCCGACGTGGACGGCGGCAGGAAGAGCGCGCCGAGCAGCACGAAGCCGGGAAGCAGCGTCCAGCGGCGGGCGGACCGCCGGTCACCGGCCTGCCGGGGGCCCGTCATCAAATACCTCCCGTTCGGCGGCCTCGGCCTCGGCCTCGGTCCGGGAGGAGGAACCCTCAGCGAAACCGCGTGCCATGTGGCGCAGGTCGCGAAGCAGGCGTACGTGTTCCCTTTCCACCCGAGCCCGCTCGCACGATGTTAGGCGCGCGCCACCGAACGCGAGGGCAACGGAAGATGTCGGGCGCACGGCCTTCCGGCGACATCAATGGTGCGATTGGGGCCAGAGATACCAGAGATGAGGTGTTCATCCGGGCGTAATGCCCTATATGGGCTTTTGTCCTTCTTTTCTGGATCAATACCGACGTCCACCGCACTCCCTCGGTGGAATGTGATCCCTCCTTGGAGAAGAGTTCATGATGGGCAAAGCCAAACTGCCCCGATCCGCCGGATCCCGGCGTACCAGGCTGACGGCGGTGAGCGCGGGCGTGCTGATCGCCAGCGGCCTCGCGTTCAGCCCGGTGGCGTTCGGCGCGGCCGCGCCGCCGAAGTACCCCGCCGCCGATATCCACAAGCCCTCCCCCATGCCCGACCGGGTCATCCTCACCCCGACCACCACGCCGTCGGCCAGCCAGAAGGTCACCTGGCGGGCCGTGACCGACGCCGGGTCCGCGCAGGCCGAGATCCTCGAGGCCCCGCGCGCGCTCGGCGGGGTCGTACCGCCCGCGGGCGCGGTCACCAACGTCAAGGCGATCAGCACCACCCCGGTCAACACCACGCTGGGGTACGCCTCCATCTACCACACCGTTGAGTTCACCGGCCTGAAGCCGAACACCCGCTACAGCTACCGGGTCGGCGACGGCACCAACTGGGCCGAGTGGAGCGACTTCACCACCGCGGCGGCCGACCTCCAGCCGTTCTCGTTCATCTACTACGGCGACGCGCAGAACTACATCGACTCCGCGGTGCCGCGCGTCTTCCGCCAGGCGTTCGCCGAGCGCCCGCAGGCCAAGATGATCGTCAACGCCGGTGACCTCATCGACTCCGCGAACAGCGAGGAGCAGTGGGGTCAGTGGTACAAGGCCGCGGGTTTCATCGACAGCCAGGTCAACAACCTCTCGATCCCCGGCAACCACGAGTACAGCGGCGGCCTGTCCACCTTCTGGCGTCCGCAGTTCCCCTATCCGGACAACGGACCGGGTAACCCGGAGCTGAAGCAGACCGTCTACACCGTCGACTACCAGGGCGTGCGCTTCATCGGCCTGGACTCCAACGTGCAGAGCAACACCACCCTGATGGCCGCGCAGACCACCTGGCTGGAGGGTCTGCTCAAGGACAACCCGAACAAGTGGACCGTGGTGACCTTCCACCACCCCGTCTACTCCACCACCGGCACCCGCAACAACCCCGCCGTACGCGGCCAGTGGGGCCCGCTGTTCGAGAAGTACGGCGTGGACCTGGTCCTCCAGGGCCACGACCACTCCTACGGCCGCGGCAACGTGGCGACCGCCCGCAAGTCGGTCACGGTCAACAACGGCGTCGCCTACGTCGTGTCCGTCTCCGGCGGCAAGATGTACGCCCTCAACAACGGCGAGAACTGGACCGGAAACGGCGCCGAGGTCGTCAGCAAGAGCCAGAACACCCAGCTCTACCAGCTGATCGACATCGAGGCCGACAAGATCACGTTCGAGGCCCGGTACGCCAACGGCGAGCACCACGACGGCTTCGTCGTCCGGAAGAACAACAAGGGCGAGCGCACCGTCAACGAGGTCCGTACCGCGGAGAACACCGTCGGTGAGCAGGTCACCGTCGACAAGACCGCCGTCGAGCACCGCGGCGAGCTCACGATCTCCGCGTACGGCTACGACCCGGCCGAGCAGGTGTCCGTCTTCATGAAGAAGGCGGGCGACGGCAACCCTGGAAAGGGGAACGACAACATCTCGATCGGCACGCAGGAGGCCGATGAGCTGGGCCGTCTGACCTACACCTTCAGGGTGCCGAGCAACCTGAAGAAGGGCGAGACCTACGTGGTCTACCTGGACAGCGCCAACCAGAAGATCACCAGCCCGGCCGTCACGGTCGACGAGAAGTAAACCCGCCAGGGGACGGGGCCGCCGTCACGGCGGCCCCGTCCTTGAGGACGTGCCGGAGCCTTGTCGGACAGGAAACGCATTGAAAATCCATGCCCGTACGCTGGTGGGCGCGCTGCTCGTCGGCGCCCTGGCCGGCTGGGCCACCCCAGCCGCCGCCCATCCCTTCGGACCGCCGTCCACCGCACGGATCGGGGTCGACGGCTCGCACGTGACCATCTCGTGGCTCCCGGCCGAGGACGACTGGGTCGCGCTCGGCCAGTCGCTCGGCGCGTTCGAGGACCCGTCCACCGGCACCGTCTCGACGGAGCTGACCGGTGAGCAGAAGCTGGAGCGCTCAACGGCTCTCCGTGACTACCTGCTGGAGAGGATCACGGTCGCCCAGGCCGGCCGGCCGTGCGAGAGCCGGCTGGAGGAACTCCGGGCGCTGCTCGTCGACGGCGCCCGGTTCGTCTTCGACTGCCAGAGCCCGGTGACCGAGGTGGAGGTGACGGTCGCCGCCCTGACCGATCTCAACACGGCCTACCGGACGATGCTCATCGCGGACACGCCCGCCACCCCCAAGCAGACGCTCTTCACCGAGGCGGTCAGCACCCAGCGTCTGAGCTTCTCCGGCACGGCGGGGAACGGCATGTCCTGGCAGACGACGAGCGTCGCCGTCGGCGCCGCCGTGCTGCTGGCCGGCTCGGGCGCGTTCGTCATGCTGCGCACCCGGCGCAGGGTGAGTACGACGGGTACGCGATCATGACGGAGCTCAGCGGCTTCGAGAGCCGGTTCATCTCGCTCTTCGACAACAGGGGCGTCTTCTGGGCGGTCCTCGCCGTCGCCCTCGTCGCCGGAGCGATGCACGCGGTCGCCCCCGGCCACGGCAAGAGCGTCACCGCGGCCTACCTGGTCGGTACCCGGGGCAACTACCGTGACGCGCTGCGCCTGGGAGTCATCGTCGCGTTGATGCACACCTTCTCGGTGCTGGTGCTGGCGTTCGCCTGGGTGGGACTCAGCAGCGCCGCGAGTTTCGGCACGGAGAGTGTCACCGCCTGGATGCAGGTGCTGGCCGGACTGGTCACCATCTGCGTCGGCATCCACCTGACCTACCGCCACCTCCGAGGACGCCGGCGCCAGGCGCAGCATGGACATGGACATGGACATGGCCACGGGCACGGCCACGGGCACGGGCATCAGGTCGAGGACGGGCCGGATCCCTGGTCGCGCCGGGGCCTCGTCGCACTCGCCCTCTCCGGCGGCCTGCTGCCCTCCCCGTCGGCGTTCGTCGTCCTGATGAGCGGGCTGCTCACCGGCCGGGCCTTCGACGCCGTCGCGCTCGTCGCCGCCTTCGGCGTGGGGATGGCCCTCACCCTGACCGGCGTGGGCGTCGTGACGATCCGGGGCTACACCCTGCTGGCCCACGGAACCCACAGGTGGTCACTGGCTTCCACGGTGATGGCCTGGGCCCCGGCCGCCGCCGGCCTCGCGGTCTCCTCCGCCGGCGGCCTCTACCTCGTCGCGGCGGTAGGCACCTTGACCGGCTGACCTCCGGCCGGGGAGCCTCATCCGGCCCCTCAGCCGGCGTCCTCGATGGGTGTGCACGGCTTCACGGACGTGCCCGCCTGGGCCAGCCAGGCGCCGAGTCGCCAGGGCACGCGTGCGTCATGGTTGTCGCGGAACTCCAGCACGAGCGTCTCGTCCGGCTCGATGTACTTCGGGGAGATCCGGAACTCCCGTATGGAGATCGGCCGGGTGACCTTGGGCGAACGCAACTCGTTCATGAGCGAACGCAACTCGTCCGGTCCGGTGACGGGCGGCCCGCCGTAGGCCGGGTCCACGCTGGCGAATCGACCGTCCGTGCACCGCGTGCCCGGGGCCAGGAACGTCACGTCGGCCTTGATGCCGGCCGCGCCCAGATCGGCCTGCAGCCCCGTGGGGTCGCGCAGTTCGTTGACGGTCACCGTGATCGTGCCGTCGGGGCTCTTGGTCACCGCGTACGCGGAGGTCCCGGTTCCGATGATCAGCGGTGTGATGGTGGCCGCCGCCGCGACACCGGCCGCGACCAGCAGCCGGGGGGCGGTGACGACGCGCCGCCGGGTGTGCATCCCGTTCAGCAGCCGCCGCCTCGCTCCGGCGAGATCCTCTGGGGTGGCCGGCGGAACGGTCTCCCACATGGTTTTCAGTGCGTCCATCGTCATTCTCCTTGTTCCAGGGTTCGGCGGATCTGGGTACGGGCCCGATTGAGTCGCGAAGCGACGGTGCCCAGCGGGATGGCGAGCGCATCGGCGACCTCCTGGTAGCTCAGTTCGGCCCAGGCGACGAGCAGCAGCACGTCGCGATCGGCCCGTTTGAGCCCCAGCAGGGCCCGCGCCAGCGGTCGGTTGACGGCCAGGGTGTTGATCCCGTCCTCGACCTGCGTGCCTGGTATCTCCGCCGGGTGCACGCCGCTGCGGATGTACGCGCGGTAGAGGCTCGTCTCGGTACGCCGCCGCTTGCCGATCACGTTGGAGGCGATGCCGTACAGCCACGGGCGGGCGTCGGGGCGGCCCCTGTCGTAATCGCCCCGACGTTGGAAGGCGGCCAGAAAGGTGTCGGCCACGACGTCCTCCGCCTCGCCGGGTCCCAGGCGCCTGGTCACGTAGCGGTGCAGGAGCGGCGCATGCCGGTCGAACAGGACGGCGAAGACCTCCGGCTCGTTCAGCGACCTCTCGATGAGGGTCGCGTCATCGGCCTCGATGACTTCGCGGGTGATTGTCATGCATGTCGGCCTTTCTTGGCGTATGCGGTCACCTGTACTTACCGCGCCAGGCCGAAATGCTTCACCCGAAGACCATCACGCCATTGACGACCCGGCCTGTCGCCCCGCGTGACCGCGCCCTACGCCCAGTCCGCGCACGCTCATCGGCGGCATGCCGCCCCGGCCGTACTTCCCTGAGTCACCGGAGGTGTTCGATCGCACCGGCCTGCCGCCGGCGCCTACCGGGGTGGAAGCAGCGAACGGACGGCCTCCTCGGTTCGGGCGACGACGGCCGGTCCGTCGTCGGCGGTGATGATGGGGCGCTGGATGAGGATCGGATGGGTGGCCAGCGCCTGGATCCAGCGGTCACGGCTCTCGGGGGTGCGGGGCCAGTCGGCCAGGCCGAGTTCGATGGCCGCGCTCTCACCCGTCCGGGTGATGTCCCAGGGTTCGAGGCCGAGCCTGGTCAGCACTTCGCGAAGCTCCCGCTCGTCGGGCGGGTCCTCCAGGTAGCGGCGGACCGTGTACTCGGCCTTCTCCGCATCCAGGACGGACAGCGCGGAGCGGCACTTGGAACAGTCGGGGTTGATCCAGATTTCCATACGTCTTCCTTTGCGCTCGGACAGCGGGCGAAAAGAGGAACCCATCGCGGAAAACGTAGTGGAGCGATACCTCGGACCGGGTACGCGGGTGTGAGGCTTTCTCTGGCTGCGACCTCCGCCGCAGCATGGCCTGACGACCACCATCGAAGTACTCGCCGCCCAGAACGCGGACAAGCACGAGTGACCTGCCCGGACCTGGAACGCGACGTGTGACAGGCATGTACGAGACCCGTCTGACCTCGCGGATCGTCTCCGGGAGGCAACCGGCCGCCAGGAGGGAATGTCCAGGCGGCCGGGAGGGGACCTCTCAGCCGAGGTCGAACTCGCTGGCCTTCACGCCGTTGACGAAGGCGTCCCACTCGGCGGGGGTGAAGAAGAGCTTCGGGCCGTCGGGGTCCTTGGAATCGCGTACGGCGATCAGGGCAGCGTGCTCGGCCTTGTGATCAGGGCCGTCGGCGATGTCCTTGAGTTCCGCGACCTCAACGCAGTTTCCGCCGTTGTCCCCGGAAAAACTTGATTTGAACCACTTGGCGCTACTCAGGTCCATCTTTCCGCTACCGCCTTCTGAATGAGATCGATAGACATACTCAGTGGCAACGCTTCGCTCCGAAGAGCCTCGAAACGCTCCACGGCTACGGCGACGTCTTCCTGGTCATTCGTGGTGAGACCTCGTACGGCCGTCTCCGCATACAGTATGTCGTTTCCTCCATCCAGCGTGGCGATTGCGAACCCACCCATCAAGCCCGAGTGCATTCCGTGCGGAACCACCTGAATGCTCAGCCGGTGGGTTATCGCCGACACGAGATGCTCCAGCTGATCCCGCATCACCTTGGGACCACCGATCGGACGGTAGAGAACCGCCTCGTCGATCACGCATCGGAATGTCGGCGGCTGAGGGTCTTCGCGAACGAGGATGGCCTGGCGATCCAGGCGGGCCTCCACAGCCGCCTCATCATCGCGCAGCAGCACGCGAGCATAGCCCTCCGTTTGGAGCAGGCCCGGGAACACCAGGGGTTCGTAAGCACGCAGCGCGATTGCCTCCTGCTCCTTGTCTCGCCATTTTCCGAACCACGAAGGAATCTGCTGCCCCTTCCTCCAGTCAAGGAGGCGGCGGAGGGCGCCGCCAGTGTCGAGGGCCGTGTCGCAGGCGTCGGCGAATTCCGGGCTGGCCGGGAGCAGGCCGGTCTCGACGCCGCTGATCAGGGACTCGCTGAAGTGGATTATCTCGGCCAGCTGCCCCTGGGTGAGGCCCGCCGCCTTCCGGTAGTGCTTCAACTCCCGGCCCCATATCGCCTGAGGCGTGTAGAGGTTGACCACGATGCCCTCCTTGCCGGAGTTCAACGACAACGGCGCGAACCCCAACCATCGAATCTGGTAACCATTCGACTACCAAGCGTAACCATTTCCCGGCATGCTGGCCATACGAATTCAGAGAACAAGAAGAGATTCCCAAGACGCACGAGGAGCCGACCGAGTATCACCACTCATCAGCCCCTCGCTATTCGTGCTGGAAATAATTGGGTATCGCACGAGGCCCAGGGCCCCGGCGTTCCCGGGTTCTGATGCGGTATGCCGACGTTGAGTGTTTGGCCAGGCGGAAGACGAAAGAGCGCGACTTCTGCTGATCTTTCAGGTCTCGAATCCGAAGATCGCCGCAGGAGTCGCGCTCGTGTCCCCATCTTCCCTGGCCAGCTCTCGTCTCGTCCCGTGCCTTGACCAGTTCGCCGACCTGGCGTTGCGGGAAACCGAGTTGGCGACTGATCCGGCCGTGGTGGAATCAGCGTTGATGCGCCGGTTGGCGGCCGTGCCTGAGCGGCGCTCGGCCTGCGGGCTGCGGCATCCGCTGGTGGTCATCTTGACGTTGACGGCGTGCGCAACGCTCGTGGTCGGTGGTGACAGCGTCGCGGCGATCTGGCAGTGGGCCGCCCGGACCTCGCAAGCGGTGCTGGAGCGGCTGGGCGCCTATCCCGATCCGTTCACCGGCCTGTTCGTCGTGCCCAGTGAGCGGACCTTCCGTCGGGTCCTGGCCGACCTGGACTCCGATGCGCTGGACACGGCGATCAGCGGCTATGTGGCCGAGGTGGTGCGCCGGGCGGCGCCGGCGCCGCGGATTCCCCACACCCCTGGGCCGGTCGAGCGTGAGCAGCGGCGCGCAGTTCAGCGACAGGTCACCCATCCTGCCCCGGCCGGGCTGCTGCCCGGCGCCGCCCTGGATGGCAAGGCCTGTCGCGGCGCCCGGACCGAGCAGGGCGGGCGGGTCTTCCTGGTCGGGGCGATCAGCCACGAGCACGGCGTAATCCTGGGCCAATGCCAGGTCGCCGACAAGCGCGGGGAGGGACCCGCCGCCCGTGCTCTGCCGGCCCGGCTGAACGTGGCCGGGACGGTCTTGACCCTGGACGCGCTGCACACCACCAAGGCCACCGCCCGCCTGATCACCCAGCATCTGGACGCCCACTACATCCTCATTGTGAAGGGTAACCAGTGCGCCACGAGGCGCTCTGACGCATCCCCGCCAGGGGCGGGACAGACTCGAAGGGAGGTCTGCTGGGTCCGATGGCTTACCCGGAGCCGAAAGGCGAAAGGGACCAGAGCATGCCAGGAAACCGGCGGCCGGGTTCAGGTGCCTGGGACGGCGCGTCGGGGGACCCGCGCGGTATGGCGAAGGCTTGACTGCTTGAACCCCAATCTCCAGCGGCAGCACTTTACTGCGACCGGAACGGCACCTGAAACCGGTGCCCGCCGTGGTCGGGGCGTACTGGTTCGCCCTGGTCATCCTTCGCGGCGGGAGCGATGTCCAATGAGGGCATTCAAGGAGATGAGTGGGGCGCCTGGGCTGCGCTGAACGTGTGTCAGAGACGAACGTGGGATCACCGTCCCAGTGCGGCTGGCGGTGACGGAGTGCCCGTAGTAGTCACCGGAGTCACGACCGGCCAAGGAGAACGGGAAAGCCGTTCACAGGGCGAAGGGGCACAGGTAATGCGGACACCGAACGATGGCGGAGGTATGCGAAATGCAGAGCGCTGACGTGGTGCTCGGTGTCCTGCGCGACAGGGGCAAGCGCGGCTTGCCCCTGGAGCGGTTGTATCGGCAGCTGTTCAATGAGCAGCTGTTCCTGCTGGCCTACGGGCGTATCTATGCCAACGACGGCGCGATGACGCCCGGGGTCGACGGGGAAACGCCCGACGGGATGAGTCTGGGTGCGATCCGGAAAATCATCGGCCGACTGCGCGCCGAGCGCTTCCGGTTCACGCCTGTCCGGCGGGTTCACATCCCCAAGAAGAACGGAACCCGGCGGCCCCTGGGGCTGCCGTCCTGGACGGACAAACTGGTCGGGGAGGTGGTGCGGCTGCTGCTGGAGGCGTACTACGAGCCGCGGTTTTCCGCCCGGTCACACGGGTTTCGTCCCGGCCGGGGCTGCCATACCGCGCTCGACGAGATCGCCTCGACATGGACGGGCACGACCTGGTTCATCGAGGGCGACATCGCCGACTGCTTCGGCAGCCTCGATCACGAGGTCATGCTCGCGATCCTGGCTGAACACGTCCATGACGGACGGTTCTTGCAGTTGGTGGGCGACATGCTGCGGGCGGGGTATCTGGAGGACCAGAGGTGGCACGCCACGTATTCGGGTGCGCCGCGAGGCGGGGTCCTCTCCCCGCTGCTGTCCAACATCTACCTCGACCGGCTCGATACCTTCGTGGAACAGAGCCTGGTCCCGGCCTTCACTCGCGGAAGTGTCCGCCGTCAAAACCGGGAGTATGGGAACATCACCAGGAGGATCGGCTACTGGCGAGGCAAAGGCGACCGTGACAAGGTCAAGGTGCTGCGCAGGCTCCAGAAGTCGATCCCCAGCGTCGAGGTGAACGACCCCGGCTACCGGCGATTGCGTTACATCCGCTACGCCGACGATCACCTGTTGGGGTTCGTCGGTCCCAAGGCCGAAGCCGAGCAGATCAAGGACCAGCTCGCCGCGTTCTTGCGCGAGGAGCTGAAGCTCGAACTCTCCGCCGAGAAAACCTTGATCACCCATGCCCGCACCCACAAGGCGCGGTTCCTCGGCTACGACATCTGGACCCGGCAGGCCGATACCTGGCACACCAGGGGCGGCCGCTCCATCAACGGCACCATCGCCCTGGGCGTGCCACCGGAAACCGTCGAGACCAGATGCCGGACCTACCTGCGCGGACAGAGTAAACCCCTGATCCGCAACGATCTGATCCGCACCAGCGACTACAACATCATCGCCGTGTTCGGCACGGAGTATCGAGGCTTTGTCCAGTACTACCAGCTGGCCGGGAACATCAACCGGCTCAACAAGCTCCGCTCGGTGATGGAACGGTCGATGTTCTCCACCCTGGCCGCCAAGCACCGCCGCCCACCGTGGGCGATGCGAGACCGCCACCAAGCAACCGTCGTGACCCCATACGGGAAACGTCGATGCTTCGAGGCGGTTCAGCGCAGCCCCTCGGGCAAGGTGTCCACGGCCAGATTCGGAGGCATCCCGCTGCGTCGGCGCAAACACGCCCGTCTTATCGACGGAGCTTGGCCGACTCAGCGCGGAAGGCAACTCATCGCCCGGCTCACAGCCGGAATCTGCGAGCTATGCGACTCGCGCGACGGGATCACCGTCCACCACGTCAAGCGAATCGCCGACCTCAACCGATACAGCCCCACGACCGCACCGGAATGGGTGGAAGCCATGCGGACCAGTCGACGGAAGACCCTGATCATCTGCGCCCGCTGTCATGCCTCCATCCACCACCAGCAGTCGATCACGCAGTAGCACCGCTGGAGAGCCGAATGCGGGGAAACTCGCACGTCCGGTTCGGGGAGAAGCCGCGCGGAGACGCCCCCACCGAGGGCACCGCGCCGCGCGGCTTACTCCACGCCGCTGGCCCGCGCGGCCGCCCAGGCTCTGTTGACCGGCCCGGATGCCGACTGGACCGCGACCACCGCCATCGATGACGATCACAGGCACGACCGCACCGAACGCCGCACCATCCGCACCGCCGAAGCAGACGACGCCCTGTTCCCCGGCGCCCGCCAAGCCTTCCGGCTCCGCCGCGACGTCGGCGACCTGGACGGCGTCTGGACCAGCAAGGAAATCGTGTACGGCATCACCAGCCTGCCCGCCGAAGCGGCCGGGCCCGCTCATCTCAACCACTACGAACGGGCGCATTGGGGCGTGGAAAACCGCCTCCACTGGGTCCGCGACGTGACATTCCGGGAGGATCACTCCCAGGTTAGGACAGGAACCGCGCCCAGAGCGCTCGCCGGCTTCAGAAACCTGGCGATCAGCACCGCCCGGCTGGCCGGCCGCGCCAACATCGCCCATGCCCGCCGTGACCTCCTCGACTACGGTGACGCCTTCGCCGTCTACACCATCTGATCAATCCGACGAACCGGGACAGAGTGAATCAACGCCGGGGCCCTGCACGAGGCCAAAGCGGAATCCGGCCCCACGGAAAACTTCGGCACCGCGCATGACAAAAAGCGCGACGAGAGTTCAGGACCGCCCATCCAGCGGGTCCGCTCCGAACCCGTCCTCGCCGCGTCCTCAGGTGCTCGCACAGCACGTCACCGGGCTGGTCACGCGGGCTCGATAGCCAACCGATAAGGCATGGATGTTGAGCGGTCCTACTTTTCGGACATGAGCACTCCGATCTTTGCGCTTTGCGATGAGTACGTCACCCGCTGGGCGGCCCTCGACCCGATCGCGGCAGGTGCCGAGGGCATCGTGTCCGACTTCGTCGCCGCCACCGACCACAGCCCCGCCGGAAGCGCCGCCCGGGCCGAGCTGATCCGTACGACCCTCAAGCGTCTCGACGAGCTGGTCCCGACCGGGGAGTCGGACGTCCGGGCGGCCGCCCACCTGCGGGAGCGGCTGGAGGCCGAGCTCGGCTGGCACGACATGGGTGAGCCGCTCCGCTGGGTGGCGGCGCCGTACGGGCTGCCCTACCGGGTGCGCTCCAGCGTCGTCCTCCTCCCGCACGGCAACGACGACGAGTGGCGCGACGTCGCCGCCCGCCTGGCGGCGATCCCCACGATGCTCGCCGGATGGCGGGAGAGCCTGGAGGTCGGCCTGGCCTCGGGCCTGCGGGGCGCTCGCAGGCAGGCACTGGCCATGGCCGACCAGGCCGACCAGTTCGCCGGCGCGGGCGGGACTCCCCCGGCGCACGACGCCTTCGTCGCCACCTACGGCGAGGGTCCGGTCAAGGAGGAGCTGCTCAGCGCGGCGGCGGCGGCCCACGCCGCGTACGCCGACGCCGGGCGCTACCTGCGCGAGGAGTACGCCCCGAGGGCGGACGAGGCCGACGCGGTGGGCCCCGAGCGCTACGCGGTCGCGGCCAGGATCAGCCTGGGCTCCGACATCGACCTGCGCGAGGCGTACGAGTGGGGCTGGGCCGAGCTGGAGCGCATCGGGACCGAGATGGCCGCCGAGGTCGAGCGGATCAAGCCGGGCGCGACCATCGAGGAGGCCACCGAGATCCTCAACGAGACCCAGGCCGTCGACTCCCTGGAGGAGTACCAGGCGTGGCTGCAGGAACGCCACGACTGGGCCATCGAGCAGCTGAACGGCACCCACTTCGACATCCCCGAGCCGCTGCGGCGGATCGTGGCCGAGGTCGACGTGAGCTCCACCTCCGGCGCGGCCTCCTACAACTCGCCCAGCGAGGACCTGTCGCGGCCCGGCCGCACGCTGTGGCCGGTCGGCGGGCGGACGCGCTTCGCCACCTGGAGCGAGCTGACCACGATCTTCCACGAGGGTGTTCCCGGCCATCACCTGCAGTTCGGCGCGATGCGGATGGCCGGGGACGGCCTGTCCAGGTTCGCCAAGGTCTCCTGGGTGGACGGCCACGGTGAGGGCTGGGGCCTGTACGCCGAGCGGCTGGCCGACGAGCTGGGCTGGTTCACCGACCCCGGTACCCGGCTGGGCATGCTCAACTGGTCGGCGCTGCGTGCCGCCCGGGTGGTCATCGACCTGGGTGTCCACCTGGACCTGCCGCTCCCCGACGGCTCGAAGTGGACCTTCGAGAAGGCCTGCGAGGTGCTGCGCGACCGGGGCCGTTGCGAGCCGCACCGGGTCGAGGCCGAGGTGGTGCGCTACTTCGGCTGGCCCGCCCAGGCCATCGCCTACAAGCTGGGCGAGCGGGCCTGGGTGCAGGCCCGTGAGGAGGCCAGGCTGCGCCAGGGCGACGCCTTCGACCTGCGTGCCTGGCACACCGCCGCACTGGAGCTCGGACCGGTCGGCCTGTCCAGCCTGGCCGACGCCCTGCGCCGGATCGGCTGATCTTCGGCCGCTCACCTCAGGTGATGTCGCCGACGGCGGCCGGTCCTGCCAGGGCAGACGACCGGCCGCCGGGCGACATCACCTGAAGGCCACCGCTGACCGTCCGCACCAGCCCACAACGACAACGGCCACTCGACCGGGGCCGGCGACCGACCCGCCGCACCACATCACGTGCAGGCCACCCGCACCACACGTCCGCGCCCCGTTCAGGGAGCGCGGCCGCGCCGTCTCCGTCGCCTCTCGCCGGGCACGGCCGAGGTCAGGTGGCGGGAGGATCCGCCAGCTGGGTACGGATTTGGGCGGCGATCGCGGGTGGCATCGTGTCGGCCAGTTCGAGCGCCTCCTCCGAGACGCTCAGCGCCGCCTCGGTCTCGCCGACGGCCGAGTACGCCTCGCTGAGCATGACCAGGACGCGGACCACGTGGAACGGCGCGTCGATCTTGTGAAACAGGCCGAGGGCCTGGTGGAAGCGGCCGATGGCCTGTTCGGTCTGGTCGGTGGCCAGCGCCAGCTCGCCGAGGCCGAGCACGACCCGCGCCTCGGCCAGTTTCTCTCCCATGGTGCTCGCCAGTTCCAGAGCGCGCTGGAGCGTGAGGTCGGCCTCGGCGAAGTCGCCCTGGCGCAGCCGCGCGATGCCCAGGCCGTGCAGGGCGTAGGCCTCTCCGGTCGGGTCCCCGATGTTGCGTACCGTGGTGAGCGTCCGCTCGAAGACCTCGGCCGCCGACGGCAGCTCTCCCGAGCGGAGGTAGGTCTCGCCCAGCCGGTGCAGGACCTGTGCCTCCACGCGCCGGCTGCCGCCGACCCTGCTGAGTTCCAGCGCCTCGCTCAGCAGTCGCTTGGCCGCGTCGAGGTCCTCGCAGTCCAGTCTGATCTGGGCCACGCTGTGCAGCACGTAGGCGGAGGCGACCTGGTCATCGGTCCTGCGGAAGATCGTCAGCGCGCGTTCGTAGCGTTCCACGGCGTCGTCGAGCCGGCCGCTGATCCGGTCCAGGAAGGCGATGTTGCGGATGACGAGGGCCACGCCGAGGTCGTCGCCCGCCTCCTCGAACAGTTCCGCGGCCGCCTCGAAGTCGCGGCGCGCGTCTCCGAACCGCTGCTCGGCGATGTAGAGCGAGCCGATCGAGTAGAGCATCGCCGCCTGCCCCCTGCGGTCCCCCGCCCGCCGGGCGGCGGCCAGCGCGACCTCGTGGGTCTCCCGCCAGTCGTCGAAGTAGATCCTCGACTCGAACAGGGTCACGGCGCTGATCGCGAGATCCCAGCAGAGCTCGACGAACCCGGCCTGCGCCGCCTGGCGGATCCCCGCGACCAGCGTCAGCCGCTCGCGCTCGTACCAGGGCAGGGGGGCCATGACCAGCTTCTCGACCAGCCGGTCGGGCAGCGACCAGCGCGGGGCGTCGCTGTGCACCTGCACGTAGTCGCCGCCGTACTCGCGGCGGTGCGCCTCCCCGGTCAGGAAGAGCAGTCCGCCGAGCACCCTCTCCAGCGCGGCCTTGCGGTCGGCGACCGCCTCCTCGGTGGCGAGGCGCTCGCGGGCGAAGACGCGGATCAGGTCGTGGAAGCGGTACTGGCCATGCACACCGTACCCGGTGTCCGTCGCCTCGATCAGCTGGGTGTCGGCCAGGTCGTCGAGCAGGTCCTGGGCGTCCGCGGGGTCGCTGTCGAGCAGCGCGGCGGCGACCCAGCCGGAGAAGTGCCGGAACTCCAGGATGGCCAGGCGCCTGAACAGCCTCCGTGCGTCCTCGCTGACGCTTTCGTAGGTCAGGGAGATGCTCGCCCTGATGCCCAGGTCCCCGTGCTTGAGCTCGTCGAGCCTGCGGGTCTCGTCTTCGAGCCGGCCCACCAGCTGGTCGATCGTCCAGTGCGGGCGGGCCGCGAGCCTGGCGCCCGCGATGCGCAGCGCCAGCGGGAGGTGACCGCAGAGGTCCGCCAGCCGGGCCGCCGCCTCGTGCTCGGCCTGTACCCGTTCGACGCCCGCGATACGGGAGAGCAGGTCGACCGACTGCCGCGAGTCGAAGAGGTCCACGTCGAGGTGGGCGGCACCGGGCAGGCCGGCCAGCCGGGTCCTGCTGGTGATTATCACCGCGGCCTCGGGATTGCCGGGAAGCAGGGGCAGCACCTGGCTCTCGCTCCTGGCGTCGTCCAGGACGATCAGCATCCTGCGTCCGGCGAGCAGCGCGCGGTACATCTCCGCCCGCTCGTCCACCCCGTCGGGGATGGCGGTGCCCGGCACGCCCAGCGCCCGCAGGAAGCGTTCGAGCACCTGCCCGGAACCGAGCGGGCGTGACTCCCCTCCGTGCAGGTCGGCGAAGAGCTGGCCGTCCTCGTAGCGACCGGCGACGCTGTGCGAGACGTGCACCGCGATCGTGGACTTGCCGATCCCCGGCTTGCCGACCACGGCGATGATGGGCACGGCGAGTCGCTGCCGGTCCTCCGCGGCGAACGTGAGCTGCCTGCGGATGGCCTCGACCAGTTTGATCCGGCCGGTGAAGTCCGCGATGTCGGTGGGAAGCAGCCGGGGCACGGTCCGGTGCGCGACCGGCACCTCGTTCGTCTCCCCGTGACGCTGGAGCTGCTGCGGTTGTTGCTGCTGCCGCTCCGGCGGGTCAAGGCTCTCGTCGGAGGTGAGGATCGCGTACTCGAGTTGCTGCAGGCTCTCGTTGGGCTCGATGCCCAACTCGTCGATCATCGTCTGGCGGGCGCGGCGGTAGACCGTCAACGCCTCCGCCTGGCGTCCGGAGCGGTAGAGCGCGAGCATCAACTGGCCGCGTAGCCGCTCCCTGAGCGGATGTTCCTCGACGAGCTCGCTGAGCTCGCCGACCAGCTCGTGGTGCCTGCCGAGTTCCAGCTCCAGATCGACGCAGTCCTCGTTGGCGTTGATCCGGCGCTCGGTCAGCCTGCTGACCGCCGCCTGCACGAGCCGGCTCTCCTGGCCGTCGAGGGCGGGGCCCCGCCAGAGGGCGAGCGCGTCCCGGTAGTGTCTGACCGCCTCCTCCGGGTTGCGGTTCTCGCGGGCCTGGCGGGCCTGGCTCAGCAGGTTCTCGAAGTTCTGGGAGTCGAGCTGCCCCTCGGTGACCCGCAGGGTGTATCCCTGGGAATGGGTCGCGATGACGTCGAGGTTGCCGTGGGCGGCGAATAATCGCCGGAGTGAGGAAATGCAGATCTGCACCTGCGCGCGCGAGGTGCTGGGAAGGTCGTCGCCGTAGATCGCGTCGGTCAGTCGCCCGATGGTGACCATGCGATTGGCCTCCAGCAGAAGGCAGGCGAGAACCACCTGTTGCCGGGGTGCCCCCAGATCCAGGCGCTGGGAACCGGCCACGACTTCCAGAGGACCGAGGATCCGATACTCCACCCGAATCTCCTTACAGAGTCGCGGCCTGTCCAGGAAATCACCGCATGGTTTTGCGTAAGAGAGACGTCAGGCACCTGACCATTAACTTAAACCCAGGGAAAATATACCGAATCCCAACCGTCCATAACCCTGAACACATAACCCAGTGATCACGACGGGTGCTTTTATGTGTATGAACCGCTGTCTGCCCGGGATCATACAACGTCGTCGGGTGGAGAACCAGGGGGATTTGTTAAGGTCTGACCTGACTTGCGACTAACGGGTGGGTTTGAGACGCGAAGAAGCGGCCGGGCCTTGGACGGCTCCGACCGCTCCGGCGGATCCCCGCCGCCGGTGACCACCGGGCGGGGGGTGCAGTTCAGCCCCAGGGGGTGTTGCTGGCGAGCACCACGGTCTCCGGGGACCCGCCGGCGGCGACCGCGGGGAGGACGGCGGTGAGGCCGAGGCACCCCAGGATGGCGGCGGCGGCGACGATGGACCGGAGCGCGTTGGAGCTAGCGAATTTCCGCATTTTCTGCACCTCTTGTCGTGTCTTTCTGGCTGCTGTTCGCCTGTCTGCTTCAAAACGTAGGCAGCCCCCCTATCCAGCCTTTATCCGATCTCTTCTGATCCGGCATCCGCCCCATTCGCCGGCGAAAGATAGGGAGCGGTAGCCGATGGATAGCGGGCCGAAAGCGGACGGATAACGCTCCGGTGGAACCTGATGGGACCGAGGTCGCGTGATACGGGTCACGCGGCCCCGACCAGAAGATGGGTATCCTCACCATGAGCATCGCCACGCAGGCACTTGACGGCGTCTACGGCCGATCCGCGGCCGGTGTCCGAGCTCGCCTGGAGCGAGCCGTGGGCGCGGACTGGCAGCAGGTCTCCGAGGGAGAGACCGACATCGAGGGAAACGTAAAAGAATGGATGGACGAATTCATGGAGCGCGGGCTCTATCGTCTCGTCCTCGCCACCGACCACTATTTCGCCGGGCTTGGCATGACCACCTCCTATCCGGAGGTCACGGTGATGTTCAGAATGCACGACGAGTGCATGCCCTATCACATCCAGGTCGTGCTGGCACCGCACTCGTACACGACGTATTTCGGCGTCCGCGGTTGACTCCGCGAGCGGCGGAGTCCGTTCTCCTGAGGGAAGCGAACATGCCTGTTCAACAATTGGCGGTACCTGGCCCCCACAACCCCGGAGCCGACGAGGGCACGCCCTCGGTCGTCGCCCGCTGCCTGAGCAACTTCCGTCTGGAGGTCGACGGGCAGGCCGTGTCACACTGGCGCGCCGGCAAGGCCCGGGCCCTGTTCCAGTACCTGCTGGTCAACCGTGATCGGTTCGTCCACCGGGACCGGCTGCACGAGGTGCTGTGGCCGGAAAGAGCGGACCACCACTCCAGCTCGCTCAAGGTGGCCGTGCACGGCGTACGCCGGGTGCTCAACGAGTTCGAGGACAGGGACGGTTTCACCCTGCTCCACCAGAACCACGGCTACCTGCTGCGGACGAACAGCGCGTGGGTGGACATCGAGGAGTTCCAGCGCGCCTTCGACCGGGGCCGGGACGCCTGGGTCGCCAAGGACCACGACACCGCGATCGCGTGGTTCCAGCGCACCGCCGACCTCTACATCGGTGACTTCCTCACCGGCGAGACCGGCGGCTGGATCAACGAGCAGCGGCAGTGGATGCGCGGGACCGCCCTGCGCGCGCTGTCCGCGCTGCGCAGCGAGTCGCTGGAACGAGAGGACTGGCCGGCCGCGATGCACTGGTGCCGCCGGACCCTCGACGTCGACCCCCACCACGAGGCCACCTACCAGACCCTGATGATGATGCACGGCGAGCTCGACGAGCTCGGCCGCGTCCTGAGCTGGTACGAGGTGTGCCGTCACCGGCTCCGCACCGACCTCGGGGTGGAGCCGAACGAGCGCACCGAGCGGCTGCTGGCCGCGCTGATGCGGGGCCGGAGCCGGCCGCCGTTGACCGGACGGTGACCATGACGACTCCGACGTGGGAGATGGGATCGCGTTCCGCCGTTCCCGGCCCGGGAGGCTCCGGCACGGACGGGGGGCCCGACCTGGAGCGCCTGCGCGCGGCGGTCGGCGAGTTCGCCGGCTACACCGCGGCCGAGCGGTCCTGGGAACGGCTGCTGCTGGCGACCGGGCCGTGGGTCGATCCGGCGCTCGCGGCCCATCGCCGGGCACTGCTGACCTGGTTGAACGCCTGGGGGTGCCGGCTGCGCTACCCGCGCGAGGGCGAGCCGGACGTCTTCTGTGCGGAGACCGGCGCCTGGTGGGGGCGCTGGCGGGATCGCCTTCCCGGCCGGGACGTCGCACTCGCCCAGCTGGGCGACGCCGAGATCGACGCGGTGGGCGAGTGCTACGCGGACCTCGCGGCGATGCGGGCGGCCCCCGGCTCCAGACCCCGCTCGCTGGGGCCGACCGCGGCGACCAAGATGCTGCACGCCCTGCGCCCGCGAGCGCTGATGCCCTGGGACGCCGCCATCGCCGACGCCCTGCACGGTGCCCGTACGGCCGACGCCTACCGCGCGCACCTGCGGCTGGGCCGCCAGTGGGCGCGGCGCCTCCTTTCGGAGGCCGGTCTCGGCGAGGAGGCCTTGGCGGTGCAGCTGGGCCGCCCTGGCCGGCCACTGGCGAAGATGCTGGACGACTACTGCTATCTGGTGTTCACCGCGACGACCTGACCGGGTGTCGCGGTGACGTTCACCGCGCCCCGGCCAGGCCCTCTTCCCATGGTCAGCGCAGTGACCTGACCAGGCTTCGCGCGGCCGTGCGGCTCGCGGCGAGCACCGTCTTGCCCGCGCCGCCGCTGCCCCCGGTGAAGGTGTAGACGCCCTTCGCCAGGGGGCGCAGCGACAGCCCGCCCGTGGGGTGGTAGCACTCGACCGCGGTGACGGCCCTGACCCCCCCACCTGGCGGGCGGTACCCGATCCTGGACTCGGCGACATCCAGGATCCTGCTGGTGAGGGCGGGGTCGATCGGCACGGTTCCAGGGGTGATGTCCCATCTGTCGGTGGGCAGCCCGAGCAGGATCCTTCCCTCCGCGTACGTCCTGCCGTACAGGCCGGACGTGTCGTCGACGAACGCGCCGGGGTTCCTCCCGGCCGCGGGCCCGAGCACGTACTGGATCACCTTGGTGCGCAGTCCCGCGTCCGACAGGCCGGTGCGGGCGAGCAGGTCCTGAGTCCAGGCCCCCGCCGCCACCACGACGGCGTCGAACCTGGCCGGGCTGCCCTCGGCGGGGCGAACCTCGGCCTCCGCGGTGATCCCGTCGACCTGCCCGTCGGTGACGAACGCGCCCGACCGGGCGAGCTCGACCAGGAGCCGGTCGCGGAAGCCGTTCGGGGAGAGGTAGCCGGCGCGTTTCTCGACGACGGCCACGCTTCCCTCGGGCAGCTCGCGGAACGTGCCGCGGCTGCTGAGCTCCTCGCCGCCGATCAGGGAGATCGAGCCGGGCAGGCGGCTGCGCACCAGTTCCACCAGGCCCTCGGTGCCCGGCCCCAGACCGGGGAGCAGGTATACCGAGCCGGTCTCCCGGTAGGAGGCCCACTGGCGCAGCTCCGGACTCGACTGGAGCTCGGCCAGGCTGTCGGCGGCCTCCAGGCAGAGTGCGGGATCTGGTTCGAACGCCCTGGTCAGGCCGCCTGAGGCGGAGCTGGCGTCGGCCCGCCTGTGCGGCTCTCCGGTGTACAGGTGGACGGCGCTGCCCCTGATGACCTCGCACAGCCGCCAGGCCAGCATGGCCCCCGCGATCCCACCGCCCACAACAGCGATTCTGAGCATCTCATCCCTCCGTTCATGTCGCCGAGGCGGTCGCGGGCCGCGACTCGTCGGCCTTGTGCGGGTCACGCATGCCGATCAGGCCCGCCACGGTCGCGATCGCGGAGACCAGGGCCGCCCACAGCCACACCGAGCGTCCGACCTGGAACCACACCAGGGTTCCGATCACCGGCCCGATCGCGGTGCCGAGCCCGAAGACGCTCTGCATGGCGCCGATGTAGCGGCCGCGGAGCCGCTCGGGGCCGGCCAGGGCGGGGTAGGCGAACGTGGTGGGCCCGCCGATGATCTCCGAGAGCGTCCAGACCAGGGTGCCGATCATGAACCAGATCGGGAGCGGGGATATCGCGTAGATCGCGTAGCCGACCGAGACCAGGCCGAGGCCGAGCAGCGCGGTCAGCCGGATCGGCCACTTCTGCACGATCTTCGTCATCGCCAGCTCGCAGGTGATGACGATGAAGCCGTTCAGCGAGACGGCCGCGCCGTACCACCACAGGCTGATCCCGGCGGCGGAGATGTCCAGCGGCAGGGTGGCCGTGTACTGGCAGTAGACGATGGAGGTGAGCAGCATCGCGAGCAGGTAGACGCTGTAGCGCCAGTCGGCGAACACCGCGAGGTAGCCGGAGCGGCCCCGCGTCGCCGGGTCCGCCTCCGCCGCCACCGCCTCCTGCTCCTTCGCCACGTACGCGGCGTGCGCGGCGCGCTTGGGCAGTGCGAACATCACGGTGACGCCGAAGATCAGCGCCGCGGCGGCCTCGCCCCAGAAGAGCGCGTTGTAGGAGACGGACAGCAGCGCGGCGCCGATCAGCGGGGCGGCGGTCATACCGAGGTTCAGGCCGAGCCGGTACATCGCCGTGATCATCACGACCCGGTGCCTCGGCGTCAGCTCGGTCAGCATGGTCTGGGCCGCCGGCCGGTAGAACTGGCCGACCGTACTGACCAGGAAGACCGCGGCGAGCAGCAGCGCGTAGGTCGGGGCGTACAGGATGGACACGATCAGGAGCGCGGAACCGCCCATGCTGATCAGCGTGACCGTCCGGGCACCGAGACGGTCGGACAGCGATCCGCCGGCGAACGAGCCCACCACCGCGCCGGCTCCGTACACGCCCAGCGCCAGCCCGGCCTGGGTGGCGGAGAAACCCCGGTCGGTCAGGAAGAGCACCAGGTAGATCTGGATGAACGCGGCGAGCCTGCTGATGAAGCCACCGAAGAGCAGCGCCTTGACGGCGCGCGGGGTCTCCCGCAGGGTGACGAACACCCCGTCGTCCGGCTTGGCCGGGGGCTCAGGAGGCATGTTCTTCTCGTTCTCGATAACGGCGGTCACGCTGTTGCCCTCACCTTCAGGCAGGCCTCGGCGGCGTCCAGCGCCGCCCGGCATTCGTCGACGGTCTCTGACAGCGCGGTGGCGTAGGCGATACGCCCCCACAGGGTGCCCTTGGGCGGTGGTGAGACGGTCGCCCCGGGGGCGACCACCGGGACCGCCCTGTCGATCTCCGGGGGCAGGCCGGTCTCGTCGAACTCGATCGACTCGATCGTGGTGTCGTCCTCGGCGACGTAGAAGAAGCGCACCCCGCCCACGAGCTTGCGCTCGGGGGCGAGCGCGGGGGTGCGGCCGCAGGCCACCGCGGCGGCGGCCAGGCCGGGGTTGATCCCGGTGGTGAGCAGCCCGAGGTAGGGGATCATGTCCCCGCCCAGGCGGGCGTTCACCTCGATGACGCGCAGTCCCCTGGAGGAGAGCTTGATCTCGGTGTGGGTGAACCCGTCGGTGAACCCGAGAGCGGTGTGCGTGTCCTGCAGGACGCGGCAGAACTCCGGGTCCTGCAGGAGCGCGTCCTGGGCGTCGACGAAGTGACCCACCTCCTCGCAGTACGGCTCGTAGCCCAGGACCTTCCTGCCGAGGAAGAGCGGGGTCACCACGCCGCCCTGGACGACGGCGTCCACGCTGACCTCGGGGCCGTCGGCGAACTCCTCGACCAGGACGGGAATCTCGTAGGTCGCCCCGTCGGGGACCGTCAGCTCCCGGACGAAGGCGAACCGCTCCGCCAGCTCCGAGGGGTCCTCGACCCTGATCACACCCAGGCTGCCGCCGAGGCCACGCGGTTTGAGGATGGCCGGATAGCCGACCTCCTCCGCGGCCCGCAGGGCCTCTTCCAGCGTGGCGACGGCCAGCGACCTGGGCTGCGGCACGCCGAGTGCGTCGAGCGCGACACGGGTGCGGTGCTTGTCGCGGCAGCGGCGCACCATCTCGGGGTCGCCGCCGGGCAGGCCGAGGGCCTCGGAGACGTACGAGGCGGCCAGGATCCTGGCCTCGTCCCAGCAGAGCACCCCGTGCACGGGTTCGCGGGCGGCCAGTTCCAGTGCGACGCCTGCCATCGCGGGGCCGTCGGTCGTGTCGGCGACCACGGTCCAGCCGGTGACGTACTCCTGCTCCCAGCCGGGTTCGGCGGTCACCAGGAGGTGAATGCGGTATTCGGTGGCGATGGAGCGCAGCAGGTACTCGCGGTAGTGCCGCATTCCCGTCGAGACCACCAGGATCAGCGGCCTGGTGTCGGTGGTCATCTCACGCCTCCTTGGCGGTGGTCACGAGCTCCCGGTCGGAGCCCTGCAGTGTGTCGAAGAACTCCTCGCGGACGGACTCGTCCTCGGTGGGGGCGATCCGGGAGGCCGCGTAGCGGAGCAGGGGCGGCGCCATCATCGAGGTCACGACCGCGACCAGGACGATGACCGTGTAGGACGCGGTGGTGAGCACGCCCAGGCGGAGACCGACCATCGCGATGATCACTTCGATCACGCCGCGGGAGTTGAGACCCGCGCCGAGGGCGAGGGCCTCCCAGCGGGTGCGCCTGGCGATGCGCGCCCCGAGGTAGGCGCCGGCGAACTTGGCGGCGATGGCGACGGTCAGCACCACGATCCCCGCCACCAGTACGGGCGGCTTGGCCAGCTCGGTCAGGTCCATCCGCAGGCCCGCCGTGGCGAAGAAGATCGGTGCCAGCACCGCGGCGACGAGCGTCTGCAGGGGGGCCAGCCTGGCGACCTTCAGGTCCGGCGAGGAGCCGACGAGCGCGCCGCAGATGAAGGCGCCGAGGATGGCCTCGAACCCCATCGCCTGGGTGGCCGCGGCCGAGAGCAGGATCATGATCGCCACCGCGGCGATGGTGGTGGCGCTCCCGCCCCGGTCGGCGGCGCGCAGCACCCTGGCGACCACCCGGCGGCCGAGCAGGACGGCCACCAGCACGAGCGCGGCGAGCAGCGCGATCGCGGTCAGTGCGGCCTGCCCGGTGCGTGCCCCGGCGGTGGCGAGCGCGGAGACCACCGAGAGCAGCAGCCAGCCGACCACGTCGTCGACGACCGCGCTGCTCAGGATGAGCTGGCCGATGTCGCGGTGGAGCAGGCGCATCTCCATCAGCACCTTGGCGATGACGGGGATGGCGCTGACGCAGAGCGCGACGCCGAGGAAGAGCGCGAAGACCGTGTGGTCGACGCCCTCGGCGATCATCTCGGCGGGGGCCAGGAAGCCGATCCCGACGCCGAGGACCAGCGGGATGATCAGTCCCATGCCGCTGATCCAGGCGGCGGTCCTGCCCTGGCGGCGGATGAAGCCGAGGTCGAGATGCATGCCGGTCAGGCCCACCAGCAGCAGGACGCCGAGCTGGCCGACGGCGTCGATCATGTGGAATCTGGCCGGGTCGGTGGGGAGCAGCCAGGCGGAGAAGTCGGGGGCGACGTTGGCGAGCAGCGAGGGCCCGATCAGGATGCCCGCGCTGAGCTCACCGAGCAGGGCGGGCAGCCCGAATCTGACGGAGAGGCGGCCCAGGACGGTGGCCAGGCCGAGGAGCAGCCCGAGTTGCAGCAGCAGGATCATGAGGTTCTGCGCGGGGATGACGGCGATGGGTGCCGCGGCGAGGGTCATGGAATCAGCTACCGTTCTCGACGTAGTACCAGTTCTCCGGGCTGATCATCCCGAAGGGGTTGATCGGCTCGAAGCCCCGGAGGTTGTTGGCCACCTCGAACAGCCGCAGCGAGAAGTTCGGGATGAAGATGACCGGGACCTGCTCGGCGATGTAGTCCTGGTACTCGTAGAGCGCGGCCGGGTCGTCGCTGGTCAGGGTGCGGTCGATGAGCTCGTCGGCCTTGGGGTCGGTGTAGTGGCCGAAGTTGCCGCCGGCGTCGGTCCGGAACAGGATCTCGCCGCTCGGGTAGTGGTACACCCAGCCGCCGCCCCAGGTGCTCAGCTCCCACAGGCAGGGGCTGTCGGGTCCGGCGATGCAGGGGGCGTCCTCGGCCACCAGGACCGAGCCGTAGACCTCCTGGAGGCGCAGCTCGATGCCGGCCTTGACGGCGTCGTCGCGGAACTGCTCCATCAGCCGGGTGAGCGCGGGCCGGCCCTCGGCGTACCTGAGGGAGAAGCTGAGTTTGGTACCGCCGGGGATGCCCGCCCCGGCCTGGCCGGGCCCCTCTCCGGGGTTGACGCAGACGGCGGGCGTCACGCTGGTGTCCCAGCCGTTGGCCTCCAGCAGCTCGCGGGCCCGGTCGGGGTCGAAGGGCAGGATCGGCGCGCCCTGCAGGGTGGGCGAGACCAGGTCGCTCACCGGGTAGCGGGGCACCGGGCCGTCCTGCCGGTAGGCGTAGCCGTGGTAGATGTCGCGGGCCGCCCGGTCCTGGTCGAGGGCGTGCTGCATCGCCTGTCTGATGTAGGTCTGGGCGAGCATCTTGCCGGCGACCGTCGGGTTGTTGTAGTTGAGCGGGATGTAGCGGATACAGAAGGCCGCCTGCGGGACCAGCGTGTAGTTCTCGCCCAGCGGGTTGGGGCCGCCCTTGGTGGGGTCGTCCGTCGGCTCGGCGCTGAAGCTCAGCGGCAGGTAGCCGACCTGGATGCCGTCGGGTCCGTCCGGCCCCTCCAGCAGTTTCTGGTACTCCTCCCCGTCGGACATGAAGGGGACCTGCCGGAACTCGTCCAGGTGCGCCTTGTTCGGCCCCGAGTAGTGCTCGTTGGGGACGAAGGTGACGACGCCCTCCATGGTGTAGCTCTTCAGCCGCCACGGGCCGCTGACCACGCTCCACACCGGGCTCGTCGCCCAGTGCACCCGGTCGGAGTTGTCCTCCTCGATGACGCCGCCGTTCTCGCCCATCAGGAAGTCGTAGACCGCGGCCACGTTCTCCAGGCTGTAGGAGGCGTCGGAAGGTCCTTCGGCGGTGCGGTCCCACGCCTTGGGCATCGGGGTGATGGTGCTGAGCTGGTTCATCAGCACCCAGCGCTTGGAGTAGACCTTGTCGAAGGTGAAGTAGACCTTGTCCTCGGCGAGCTTGCCGTAGGAGACCAGGTTGTCGGGGAAGCAGCCGGGGACGTACTCGCCGTAGCGCTCGCCCTTGACCGCCATCATGTTCACCCAGAACAGCACGTTGTCCGCGCAGATCGTCTCGCCGTTGGACCACTTCCAGGGCTTGACGGTGACGGTGACGGTCAGGCCGTCCTCACTCCACTGCGGCGGCTCGCCGATGCTGAGGTCATAGTCGACCTCGGGGGTGCCGTGCGTGCCGAAGAAGTAGAGCGGCCGGTACATCAGGATCTGGAACTCGAGCAGGTTGCGGGTGCCGAAGCGCTCGGGCGGGGTGAAGGGGAAGATGATGGACGGGGGGAATCCCGGCGCGCAGGCCCAGGTCACGGTGCCGCCCTTGACGGGCTTCTCCAGGTTCGGGCGGGCGATGGTGTTCAGGGTCATGTCCGGCTCTCCGTCGTCTGGTGGTTCTGTGCGAACGTCTTCGGGTCGATCTCCTCGAGCAGGGACACGCCGCTGTCCGCGTGGGCGCCGTAGCGCTCCCACGTCTCGTGGAGCAGCACGCGGCCGTCGGGGAGCAGTTCGGGGGTGCTGCGGCAGTGGCCCGACACGACGGCGCCGTTGTCGAGGACCATGGTGTAGGCGAAGTCGAGGGTGCCGTCGGGGGCGCAGAGCCCGGTGAGGGTCCCCCGGCGGGCGTGCCCGCCGGAGAACTCGCCCCACAACAGGTCCCCGTCCTGGCGGTACAGCGCGATCGGGTGCTTCTCGGTGGGGGGGACGCCGCCGGTGGTGAAGCGGCGTCCGTCGTAGTCGATCATGACCGGCCCGCCCTGAGTTCGAGGGTGCAGCACTTGGCGCTGCCACCGGACTTCAGCAGCTCGGAGAGCTCGACGCCGATGGGCTCGTAGCCGCGCTCGCGCAGCTCGTCCATCAGGTGGGTGGCCGAGGGCGGCATCAGGACGTGGCGGCCGTCGGAGACGGCGTTCAGCCCGAACACCTCGGCGTCGGCCTCGTTGGCGATGATCGCGTCGGGGTACAGGACGCGCAGGACGCCCTGGCTCTCCTTGGAGAAGGCTCCCGGGTAGTACATGATCTGGTCGTGGTCGAGCACGGCCAGCGCGGTGTCGAGGTGGTAGAAGTGCGGGTCCACCAGGCGCAGCCCCGCCACGGGCATCCCGAAGAACCGCTCCGCCTCGCGGTGCGAGCGGATGTCGGTGCGGAACCCGGTGCCGGCCAGCAGGTACCTGCCGGCGTGCAGGTAGTCGCCCTCGCCCTCGTTGACGTGGACCGCCTCGCGGGTCTCGTAGCCTCTGGCGCGGAACCACTCCAGGTAGGCGGGGCCCTCCGCGGCCCGCTCCTCGTACCGGAAGCGGGCCGACAGCACCTTTCCGTTGATGACCGTCGCGCCGTTGGCGGCGAACACCATGTCGGGGTAGCCGGGCAGCGGTTCGATGAACTCCACCTGGTGGCCCAGCGCCAGGAAGGCGCGGAGCAGACCGTCCCACTGGAGCCTGGCCAGCGCGCCGTCGACCGGCTTGTCCGGGTTCATCCAGGGGTTGATGGAGTAGACGACGTCGAAGTGAGTGGGCGGGCACATCAGGTAGCGGCGGGTGCGCGCCACTCTCCGGGTCCGCTGCGGCGCCTCGGCGGCCAGCTGTGTCATGCCAGTTCTCCTTCCTGGACGAAAGTGACGTTGATCTTGGATGCGTAGTCGAGCATCGTCTCCCTCGCGTCCTCCAGGGAGGTGCCGGTGGTGCCGAGGAAGCCGAGGATGCTGTTGCCCTCCGGCGGACGCCGGATGACGTCCCCGGGCCTGGCGGTGATCTTGAGGAAGAAGACCCGGTCGGACTCGGCGACCTCGGCCGGCACCTCGATCGAGGCGACCCGGCCGGCGTCGCAGAGCAGGCACATCGCGGTGACGTGGACGCCGGTCGGCCGGTAGTGACGCACCCTCGGCGTGGCACCCCGCGCCACGTCCATGACCGCGCGGATCGGGTTGTGCGTGGCGGTGATCCCGGCGATGAGATCCAGCCCCCCGCCGCCGGGCCGGATCGCGATCTCCAGCAGGTACGGCTCGCCCCGGTGGAAGCGGACCTCGGCGTGCAGCACGCTGCGCCGCAGCCCCTGGGCGTGCGCGCCGGCCCTGACCACGCGATGGACCGCGGCCACCTGCTCGGTGGTGAGCGAGGTCGGCGCGTGGTGCACGTCGTCGTCGAAGGTGCCGCCCTCGACGGTGATCCGGTCCACGATGGAGCCGAGGTAGACCTCGTCGTCCCAGGCCACGGCCTCGATGAGGAACTCCTCGCCGTCCAGGAACGACTCGATCAGCAGGCCGTGCGGGCCGAGGTCGAGGCCGTGCGCCTCCATCTCGAACCACGACATCCCCTCGATGCCCTCAAGGGCCTGCGGGAACAGCTCGGCCATCTCCTCGCTGTCGTCGACCTTGAACACGAAGTTGCTCGCGGCGCCCAGCGTGGGCTTGAGGATGACCGGGTAGCCGAAGTCGTCCGCGGCTCCGAGCGCCTCCTCCAGGTCGGTGACGAAGCGGAAGTCCGGATGCGGGGCGCCGTACCTGTGGTGCGCCTCGCGCATCAGCAGCTTGTTACGGCTGGTCCTGGCCGCCTCGACGCCCACGCCCGGCAGGCCGAGCGCCTCCGCGACCGCCGCGACCGTGGTCACGGCCGACTCGGAGAAGGTGATGATCCCGTCGAAGCGCTCCTGCTCGTGCCAGTTCTTGGCCTCGGTGATGAGGTCGTCGATGCGCTGGGAACCCGCGACGCGGTAGCGGTCCTTGGGCCAGAAGTCCGGGGTGCCGATGCCGTTGAGCACGTAGAGCTCGGCACCGAAGTCCTGAACCTGCTGGTAGCGGGACTGGTAGTAGGTGGCGTTCTGTCTGGCTTCAAGGGCGAGGAGTTTCATCGGGGACTCCCGGGCAGTCGCGGTAGTGAGAAGGCGTCGATCGTCTCGGCGGAGGTGTCGAGGGTGAGCTCGACGCCCGCCGCCTCGGCCTCGGCCGCTACGTCGATCAGGATGGGCGCGGCGCAGGCCAGGAAGGCGCGTACCTCCATCAGCAGGTCACCGGTCTCGTCACGCTCGGCGGTCAGCAACCTGCCGAGCTGGGTGACGATGCCGTCCGCCGCCCTGGTCAGGCTGAAGGAGGTGAGGTCGTAGCAGAGCCTGAACCTCTCGACGATCACCGCGGCCCGGCGCCGGCCGGCGGCGGTGACCTTGAGCTCCTCCCCCGGGTCCGTGACAAGGCTGTCGAGACGGTCGGCAAGCGCGTTCCACGGCTCGCGCAGCCGCCTGCCGGTGACCTTGTCGAGTCCCTCCCTGGTGAAGTTGGCCCGCTGGTCCTCGGGGCAGGTGAGTGCGAGGTAGAACCGGACGAGGTCGCGCGGTACCTCGGCGACCAGATCGGCGCCGCGGATCAGGTGGTTACGGCTGGTGGAGAACTTCTCGTTCTCCAGCTCGTAGAACTCGTTGCAGACGTTGGCGTCCGGGGTGATGTAGCGGTCGCCGTGGGCCAGCAGCATGACCAGGTCGACCATGCCCCAGAAGTAGACGTTGTCGAAGCCGTGGAAGTAGACCAGGTGGTTGCCGCTCTCGGCACGCCAGGCGCTGTCGACGGGGCCCTCGGGCCCGCCGGCCGCCTTCCAGGTGCTGTAGATCGAGGCGGGCATCGCCTCGACCCACGGATAGAGGATCTGCCCGGGGGTCTCGGCGAACGGCGCCTCGATGCCCCACCCCGGTGACGGCACCGTGATCGGGATCTCCGGGAGCGGCCGGGCCAGGATCTCGCGGATGAGCTGCCTGCTGTGCCCCCGCCAGGTGCTCGTCCGGGCGGCGTAGTAGGCGGTGAGCTCCTCCCGGTAGTTCTCGATGGGCAGGACCAGGACGGTGACCTCGCGCGAGGTCACCGGGTCGTCGGGGTCCAGCACCGAGCGCGGGTCGCCGAGGTCGTCGAAGTGGTTGGGGTGGCCGCAGCCCTCGCACGACCCGCCGCAGCTCTCGGTCAGGCAGGCCGGGCACTCGCCCTTGACCAGCCCGTCGAACAGGTGGGTTCCCGCGTTCTCCGCGTACGGCATGCGCACGGTACGGAGTTCGAAGCGACCCTGGCGGTGCAGGGCGGTGACGAAGTCGAGCACGGTCTGCCGGTAGGCGTCGTCGACGGGCGGCAGCGGGGCCAGCGAGATGCCCATCGCCTCGACCGACCGCTGGATGGCCGCGGTGGAGGTCGCGCACAGCTCGGCGGGCGTGGTGCCGTGCTTGCGGGCGGTCGAGATCATGTAGGACTGGCTGTCGTCGGTGCAGGTGTTGTAGTTGACGGGGCGACCGTCGGCCCGCAGGTAGCGGGCGTAGACGTCACCGGCGATGTAGGGGCCGGCCATGTGGCCGACGTGCAGGTCGCCATTCGGCGTCGGGGTGGCGGCGATGACGATCGTCCCCGTCATTTCTCCTCCAGGTGCCGGGCTTCGAACGCGCGGGCGAGGTCGTGGTCCCACCAGATGCCGTACATCTCGAAGTCGGCGGTGCCGTCGTTGACCACCTGGTGGTCGGTGCCGGGCGGGAAGTAGGCGACGTCCCCGGCGGCGAAGGGAGCGCGCTCGCCCTCGCTCTCCAGGACCGCCTCGCCGGAGACCGCGATGAAGATCTCGTACTCGTGGTGGGCGTGCCGGGTCGAGGCGGTGCCGGGCGCGATGACGCACCAGGCCCCCTCGAACGGGGCGTTCAGCGTCTCCCAGGGCAGCAGCCTCTTGGCGAGCAGGCCGTTGTCCGGGCGCAGGTGGGCAGGGTCATAGGAACGGAGGTCCACGGGGATTCTCCTCAGTGGGTTTCAGGGGGGCTCTGGGGGATCAGGAGGCGACCGGCAGGGCGAACGGTGACAGGAGCTCGGCGGTGGCCTGGCTCTCCTGGATGTCGCCGACGATCTCCTCCGCCCGGTTGGCCAGCGTGCTGAGCAGGGAGTCGGCGATGCCGTGCGTGTCCTCGTTGACGCCCTGCAGGTAACAGGCGGCGCTCGACCCGGCGGGCAGGGTCAGCTTGTAGAAACGGTCGACATCGATCTCGTCAAGGCCGGCCTTGGTGGCCAGGTCGCGGACGAGCGAGGGCATCCGGCGGTCGAAGCCGGTGCCGAGCAGCAGGACGTCGCAGGGCAGTTCGTCGTGACGACCGCTCTTCCTGTCCGTGAGGGTGAGGACGATCTCGTCGCCCTCGATCCTGGCCTGGGAGATCTCGGCCATCGTGATGACCCGGATCCTCTCCTGTCCGGTGAGGCGCTCCAGATAGATCTGCCGGTAGAGGCTTTCGAGCAGGCCCGGGGAGAGACCCGCGTAGTTGGTCCGGTGCATCTCGGCGAGAAGCTGGCGGCGGGCATCGGGACGCGATTCGTAGAACTCATCGACGAAGGAGGGGTAGAAGAGTTCGTTGGTGAACTTGCTGCTCTCGTAGCCGTTGAGACCGATGGAGCGCATGATCATCGTGCACTCGGCGTTGGGCATGCTCTGGTGGGTGGCCCACAGCATCTCGGCCGCGCTCTGCGCGCCGCCGATGACCGCGACCCGGTGCGGGGCGTCGTGGTCGAGCCCGGCGATCCCCCTGCTGTACTCGGTGCTGTGGATGATCCGCTCGCGAGGAAGCGTCTCGAACACCTCGGGGATGTGCGCATCGCGGCCCGCGCCGACCACCAGGGTGCGGCAGCCGATGGTCGAGCCGTCGGCGAGCCGGACGATCCAGCGCTCGACCCGGCCGTCACCGGACAGGATCGGATTGGCCGCCACACAGCGCCGGCCGTACTCGATGCGCACCTTGGCGAGCGACTCCGCGACCCAGATCAGGTAATTCGAAATCTCCATTCTGTACGGGGTGAAACTGCCCAGGTTGACGAATTCATTGAGCCTTCCCACCGAGTGCAGGTGGTTCACGAAGGAGAATCTGCTCTGCGGGTTCCTCAGGGTGACCAGGTCCTTGAGAAAGGAGACCTGGCTCTGCGTCCAGGGCAGCAGCATTCCCCGCTGCCAGGTCACGTCCTCGTGCTGCTCTATGATCAGCGTTCTGGTTGCCAGTTCCGGAGCGAGCTCTTCGAGAGCCACGGCGAGGGCGAGGTTGGACGGCCCTGCGCCGAGAGCGAGTAACTCGACTTCCTGGTGCTTCACGGTGGTCGCCTCCCGGACGACTTCTCGGGCGGGATGCCCGTTACGAATGGGTTTCTCCTGGTCGGCTCACTGCCAGCCGGCTCCACCGGCCAGGATGAGGGCCGCGGCCGCCGCGGGGCCCCCGGCCTTCTTCCCGGTCGTGGTCGCGGCCGCCACGGCGGTCGCGAGGATGGCGGTGAGCGAGCGGACGCCGATTACGGGGGCGACTGGACAAACCGCGGCATTCATCGTTCTTCTCCCTTTCGGCCGGTAATCATCGGCGCCCTTTTCACTGTTTCCCGGGTGATCTTCCGGCTTACTTTCACCGGACATTTCCCGTTTTGTTCTGACACTTCGATTCTTGGCTGATATCCGGGTATTCCGGAAGGCCTCGGGGCTGTCAGCGCGCTGCAATGGCAGGACGCTGACAGGCCTGGCCGCCGGAGTCCTCGAAACGGGTGAGAGCGAGGGCGAGGTCGGCGCCACAACCCAGCAGCGACCAGCCCGCGAGCTCGGGCACGTCGCCGAGACAGCGCCCGCAGAGCCGGGCCGCCGCACTCTCGGCGGCGTCGAGGGTGCGTCTGCGAATGAAGAGGCCGAGGGCCACGCCGTCGGCGCGCTCCTCGCCGTAGACGTGCTCGAGCCCCTCCTCGGGCTCCGCCAGCACCAGGAGCAGACGTCGGATCTCGCGCGCGGACATCCGGCCGCCGGGTGGGGCCAGGCGGCCTTCGATCTCGGGGGCGCGTAGGCGCACGTTGATGAGATACATGAATCGACAGTGGTCGGCATGTGGCGAATAGAACAGGTATTTCCCCTGGCAGGTCCCTAACGTGGCAGGGTCATGCCAGCGCGGGCCGGCCCGGGAGCAGCTCTCCCGCCACCCGCTGTTCCGGCCCCCGACGTGCCCCGGGGCCGCCGCATAACCCCGTCGTCACTGCGCCTGGCTAATTTCAGGCTGAGACCATCGTGGGTCCTGCCCGCAGATCGGGTCTTGGTCATGCTCGAACCGTGGAGGAGTCGTGCTCATGCTGCTTGGCATCGGGTCCGCCGAGGAAACCGTCTACCGAACCATCCTGGAGAATCCCTCCTACGGCGTGATGGAACTGAGCCTTGAGCTGGGCTGGCCGGTCCATCAGATCCGCAACACGCTGGACGAGCTGGCCAAGCTGTCGCTCCTGCGCCCCTCCTGGGAGGAGCCGGACGTGCTGCGCCTGGTCCGGCCGGAGGTGGGGCTGGCCGCGCTGCTGGCCCGCGAGGAGGCCGCGCTGCTGGCCAAGCAGCAGGAGATCGAGCGGAGCCGGATGGCCGTCGCCCAGATGATCGCGGCCTACGCCGACCAGAACCCGGCGCGCTCCGGCGAGGACTCCGAGTCACTCGTCGGCATCGACACGATCCGCACCAGGATCGAGGAGCAGGTCGCCGAGTGCCGGCAGGAGTTGCTCGGGTTCGAGCCGAAGAGCGCCCAGACGCCGGACAACATCGCGGCGAGCCGTCCCCTGGACGAGGCGCTGCTCGACCGGGGTGCGGCGATCCGCGTCGTCTACACCGACAGCATCCGCAACGACCAGCCGACCAGCGCGTACGCGGCCTGGCTCACCGACCGTGGCGGCCAGGTGCGCACCACTCCCGGCCTTCCGCTCCGCATGCTCGTCTTCGACCGCCGGGTGGCCCTGCTGCCGATGGATCCCGAGGACAGCGGCGTCGGCGCGGTCCTGCTCCGCGGCGCGGGCGTCGTCACCGCCCTGGTCGCGCTGTTCGAGCAGACCTGGGGTGCCGCCACCCCCCTCGGTGCGGAGCGCAGACGCGACGAGAAGGGCCTCAGCCATCAGGAGCGCGAGGTGCTCCGCCTGCTCTCCGCGGGACTCACCGACGAGGCGGTGGCCCGCAGGCTCGACGTCTCGGTACGCACCCTGCGTCGTGTCACCGCCGACCTGATGGAGCGGCTCGAAGCACGCAGCCGTTTCCAGGCCGGCTACCTCGCGGCCACCAGAGGGTGGCTGCCCCGCCCGTGACGGCGGCTCCGCCTCCCGCCGGACCGGGGATCAGGGGTGGTAGGCGCGCGTACGGGGCCACCAGCCGGGCACGGCCGCGTGGTACCTCTCGTAGTCGGTGCCGAACCTGCGGCGCAGACTCGGCTCCTCGTACCAGCGGACGAACGCGACGACGGCCGCGGCCGTGACGGCGCCGTACAGCAGCAGGACGGGCCGGCCCAGGAGCAGCGCCTGCCCGCCGATCGTCGCGAGGACGGCCACGTACATCGGATTCCTGACGTATCTGTACAGACCTCCGATGACCAGGCGCTCGGGCGGTGCGACCGGGGCGGGAGTGCCCAGCCCCTCCACTACGAACCCGACGAATGCCCTGACCAGCACCACGACCCCGGCGACGACGAATGACGCGCCGATGAGGCGTAGCGAGACCGTGCCCCAGGACGGCGCCGCCGGCATCGGGTCCGCCGTCTCCCACCGGGTGATCCACCAGGGTACGAACCCGGCCACGGTGCCCGGCGCCAGCGCGAAGAAGATCGTGCTTCCGAGGGCCGCGGGTGTCCTGCGCACAGCGTCACACTCCCGTGTCACGACCGGCCGCCGACAACACCATCGACAGCACCGCCGACAGCGCGGCCACCGTTCGCCGCAGAAAATTCACTATGCGTTGAGTTTAAGCTCGTGCCAGAAGGGCGTCAACGGGCGCGACGCGGACCCCTGGCCAATGCCACCGACTCGCGGTCCCGCACCGCATGGACACGGTGCGCACCCCGCTTCGAGCGGCCGACCAGCCGGAATGCGATCTGAAAGGCGGGGTTCACACGACGTACAACCAGGCACCCGGAATGCGTTAACCCCGTGCGCATAGGCTGTTCCGCGGCCGGAAGGGCCTCACACCACATGGGGGAAGACCGTGAGTCCGTTACCAGCCGACACCGACGTGCCAGCGCGGGCGCTCCTGCCGGGAGGGACCGCGCCGCAGGCCAGGACGCTGCTGGACATCCTCGACCAGACCACGCGGCGCCACCCCCACGCGGCCGCGCTGGACGACGGGCGGACCCGTCTCGACTACACCGGCCTGCGGGCCGAGGCCGGGCGGATGGCCCTGGAGCTGCGGGCCGCCGGGGTCGGGCGCGGCGACCGGGTCGGGGTGCGGATCCCCTCGGGCACCGTCGGTCTGTACGTCGCGATCGTCGCCGTGCTCACCGCGGGCGCCGCCTACGTACCGGTCGACGCCGACGACCCCGACGAGCGGGCCGAGCTGGTCTTCGGCGAGGCGGGAGTCCGCGCCGTCATCGTCGACGGCGGGAAGATCATCCCCTACGACGACCCCGGCGTCTCCCCTCTCGACGGCGGTCCGGCACACGACCTGGCACACAGCCCGGCCGTCCCGTCTCACGGCGACGGTGGGCGGCCCGGCCCCGAGGACGACGCGTGGATCATCTTCACCTCGGGATCTACGGGAAAGCCCAAGGGCGTGGCGGTGACCCATCGCAACGCGGCGGCGTTCGTCGACGCCGAGGCGCGGCTGTTCCTCGCCGGGGAGCCCATCGGGCCCGGTGACCGGGTGCTGGCGGGGCTCTCGGTCGCGTTCGACGCCTCCTGCGAGGAGATGTGGCTGGCCTGGCGGCACGGCGGCTGCCTGGTGGCGGCACCGCGGGCGCTGGTGCGCGCCGGCATGGACCTGGGACCGTGGCTGGTCGACATGGGCATCACGGTCGTGTCGACAGTACCGACCCTGGCCGCGCTCTGGCCGGTCGAGACGCTCGACGACGTACGGCTGCTGATCTTCGGCGGTGAGGCGTGCCCGCCGGAGCTCGCCGAGCGTCTGGCCGTGCCGGGGCGCGAGGTGTGGAACACCTACGGCCCGACCGAGGCGACGGTGGTGGCGTGCGCGGCGCCGCTGACCGGGGAGGGGCCGGTGCGGATCGGGCTGCCGCTGGCGGGCTGGGATCTGGCCGTCGTCGGCAAGGACGGTGAGCCGGTGGCCATGGGCGAGACCGGGGAACTGGTCATCGGCGGGGTCGGGCTCGCCAGATACCTGGACCCGGCCAAGGACGCCGAGAAGTACGCCCCGCTCGGATCGCTCGGCTGGGAGCGCGCCTACCGCAGCGGCGACCTGGTACGGGCCGAGCCGCAGGGACTGCTCTTCGTCGGGCGGGCGGACGAGCAGATCAAGCTCGGCGGCCGCAGAATCGAGCTGGGCGAGGTCGACGCGGCCCTGCGGGCGCTGCCCGGGGTCGCCGGGGCGGCCGCGGCGGTCCGCACGACCGGTGGCGGGCACCAGCTGCTCGTCGGCTATGTCATACCCGGCGAGGAGTTCGACCAGCAGGACGCCAGGGACCGCCTCCGCCACACCCTGCCCGCCGCGCTGCTCCCCCGGATCGCTCTGGTGGACGACCTGCCGACGCGTACCTCCGGGAAGATCGACAGGGATGCCCTGCCCTGGCCGCTGCCCAAGAGGTCCGGCCCGGCCCCTACCGGGGTGCCGGACGTCGACCCGTGGGTGGCCGAGTGCTGGCTGGACATCCTCGGCGGCGTCGAGGGCGACTTCTTCGCCGAGGGCGGCACCAGCCTCGCGGCGGCCAGGCTGGTCTCGGCGCTGCGGACCCGCTACCCCGCAGTCACCGTCGGCGACGTCTACGACAACCCGACGCTGCCCCGGCTCGCCGGGCACCTGTCGGCACTCGACGCGCCGGAGATCGTGACCACCGACCGGATCGTCACGCCGGTGCCGCGCCGTGCCGCGATCGCGCAGACGGTGCTCACCATCCCGCTGCTCACCGTCGGCGCGCTGCGCTGGGTGGTGGCGCTGGCCGCGCTGAACAACCTGGTGGGCCTGCCCTGGGCCCCGGCCGTCTCGTGGTGGTGGGTGCTCGCGGGCGCGCTGCTGTTCGTCAGCCCCGCCGGGCGGATCGCGCTGGCCGCGGGCGGCGCCCGGCTGCTGCTGCGCGGGCTGAAACCCGGCACCTACCCCCGAGGCGGCGGCACGCATCTGCGGCTCTGGTTCGCCGAGCAGCTCGCCGAGCGGCTCGGCGTGGGCGAGGTGTCCAGCGCCCCGTGGCTCACCCACTACGCGCGGGCGCTCGGCGCCCAGGTCGGCGATGACGCGGACCTGCACTCGATGCCGCCGATAACCGGGATGCTCAAGCTGGGCAAGTACGCGGCGGTCGAACCCGAGGTCGACCTGAGCGGCTACTGGATCGACGGCGACCGGGTACGTGTCGGCGAGATCAAGATCGGCGCCTCCGCCACGGTCGGCGCCCGCACCACCCTGTTCCCCGGCGCGAAGATCGGCAAGAACGCCCAGGTCGCGCCCGGCTCGGCGGTGGCGGGTTCGGTGCCGTCCGGGGAGCGCTGGGCGGGCGTGCCCGCGAGCCGGATGGGCAAGGCCCGCCAGCCGTCGGCCGACCGTCCGCCGCGCTCGTGGCGCTGGGTCGCGGTCTACGGGCTGTCCGCGCCGGTCCTGGGCCTCTTCCCGGTGATCGCCATGCTGCCCGGCCTCGCCGTGCTGCTGCGCGGCGGCGCCCCCTCCCTGACCTCCGTCCTTTCCGGGGTGCCCGTGGCCACCGTCGTCTCCACGGCCACCCTCGTCCTGCTGACCGTTGCCTCGGTGCGGCTGCTCTCGGCCGGCCTGCATGCCGGACAGCACCCGGTGCACAGCCGCCAGGCCTGGCAGGCGTGGGCGACGGGCCTGCTGATGTCGATGGCGCGGGTCTGGCTGTTCCCGCTGTACGCGAGCATGGTCACCCCCGCCTGGCTACGCGCCTTGGGTATGAAGGTCGGCCGGGACGTGGAGCTGTCGACGGTGCTGGCGCTGCCGTCGATGACCTCCGTCGGGGACGGCGCCTTCCTCGCCGACGACACGATGGTGGCGCCGTACGAGCTGGAGGGCGGCCGACTGCGGGTCGACCATGTGCGGATCGGCAAACGCGCGTTCCTCGGCAACTCGGGGATGACCGCGCCGGGGCGCAAGGTGCCCAAGGACGGCCTGGTCGCGGTGCTGTCGGCGGCGCCGAAGAAGGCCAAGGCGGGCTCGTCCTACCTGGGCATGCCACCGGTGGAGCTGCGCAGGGCCACCGAGGAGATCGACCGGAGCCGCACCTACGATCCGCCGCCGAGACTGAAGGTCGCCCGTGCCGCGGTCGAGGTGTGCCGCGTCGTCCCGGTGATGTGCACCGTCGCCGTGGCCGTGCTCGTGGCGGCGGCCCTGGAGTGGCTGGCCAGGGCGTACGGCTTCGCGGCGGCGATCGTCCTGTCGGGCGTGGTGGTGCTGAGCGGCGGGGTACTCGCCGCGGCGGTCGCCACCGTGGCCAAGTGGGCGCTGGTGGGCCGGATCGCAGTGGGCGACCGGCCGCTGTGGAGCTCGTTCGTGTGGCGCAACGAACTGGCCGACACCTTCGTGGAGGTACTGGCCGCGCCCTGGTTCGCCCAGCGCTGGCTGGGGACGGCCCCGCTGAATGTGTGGCTGCGCTCCCTGGGCGCGCGCGTGGGCCGGGGCGTGTGGTGCGAGACGTACTGGCTGCCCGAGGTCGACCTGGTCAGCCTGGGCGATGGGGTGTCGGTGAACCGGGGATGCGTGTTGCAGACTCATCTGTTCCACGACCGCGTGATGAGCATCGATACTGTCGTCATGCGGGATGGATCGACACTCGGGCCCCACGGGGTGATCCTGCCCGCAGCGGCGATCGGGGAGAACACCACGGTTGGACCGGCCTCCCTGGTGATGCGCGGTGAGTCCGTACCCGCCGGGACCCGCTGGTTCGGCAACCCGATCGCGGCATGGGCCCAGCGGGGATAGCGCACGAAGAGAGTGGAACAGAGGAAGCCGGTGTGGTTCTGAGCACGCCCTTTACCCCCAAGTTGTACTTCCCCATGCACGGCGACGACAGCTACCGGGTGGAGCACTACGACCTGACCCTCGACTACCGGGTGGGCCCGAACCGCCTGGGTGGCGTCGCCCGGATCTCCGCCGTGGCGCTGCGGCAGCTCACCCGGCTCTCCCTCGATCTGGGTGCCCTGCGTGTGAGCGGAGTGCTGGTCGACGGCGCGCGGGTGCGCTTCACCCATCGCGGAGGCAAGCTCCACCTGTCGCCGGTCGGGCTGCGACCCGGCCCCTTCACCGTCGAGGTCCGCTACGCGGGCAGTCCCCAGCCGGTGACCAGCCACTGGGGCGGGCTCGGCTGGGAACAGCTCACCGACGGCGTCATCGTGGCCAGCCAGCCGATCGGGGCTCCGTCGTGGTTCCCGTGCAACGACCGGCCCGACGACAAGGCCACCTACCGGATCTCGGTCACCACCGCCTCCGCGTACCAGGTGATCGCCAACGGGGAGCTGGTCGCGCGGCGGCGGGCGGCCTCGACGACCACATGGGTGTACGAGCAGATCGAGCCGATGGCCTCCTACCTGGCGAGTGTGCAGATCGGCCGCTACCAGCGGGCCGAACTGGGCCCGGGGATGGAGCTGGTCTTCCCCGCCGGACACGCCTCACGGGTGCGCCACGACTTCGAGCGCCAGGGCCGGATGATGGAGGTCTTCCGCGAGCGGTTCGGCCCCTACCCGTTCGGCTCCTACACCGTGGTGGTCGTGAACGACGAGCTGGAGATCCCGGTCGAGGCACAGGGCATGTCGATCTTCGGGGTGAATCAGGTGGACGGCAGACGGGGCGAGGAGCGGCTGGTCGCCCACGAGCTGGCCCACCAGTGGTTCGGCAACAGCCTGACGGTGACCGACTGGCGCGACATCTGGCTGCACGAGGGGTTCGCCTCTTACGCGGAGTGGATCTGGTCGGAGAACTCCGGCGGCCTGTCATCCGATGACCACGCGCGCCACTGGCACCGTTTGCTCTCCGACCTCCCCCAGGACTTCGTCCTGGCCGACCCCGGTCCCCGTCGCCTGTTCGACGACCGCGTCTACCGGCGCGGCGCGCTCACCCTGCACGCGCTCCGGCGCACCATCGGCGACGATCCCTTCTTCGCGCTGCTGCGGGAGTGGACGGCCGGGCACCGCCACGGGAGCGTCACCACCGAGGCGTTCACCGCGCTGGCCACGCGCCGCACGGTGCGACCGCTGGACAAGCTGTTCGCGGGCTGGCTGCACGACCGCCGCCTGCCATCCCTTCCCTGACCTCCACACATCGGACCACTGCTATAACGGTCTACAACTTTGTGGAGGTACAACATGCGCGTCGCGCTGCACACCCGGGTCAAGCCTGGCAGGGAGTCCGAGTACGACCAGGCGCACCGGGAGGTGCCCGCCGAACTGGTCGAGGCCATCAAGCGGGGCGGCGCGCACGAGTGGACGATCTGGCGCAGCGGCCGGGACCTGTTCCACGTGATCGAGTGCGACGACTACGAGGCGCTGCTCTCGTCGCTGGCCGGCCTGCCGGTGAACATCACCTGGCAGGCCCGGATGGCCGAACTGCTCGAGGTCACGCACGACTACTCCGAGGACGGCGCGGGCAAGGGGCTGCCCGCGGTGTGGCGACTGCCCTGAGACCCGCTCCCCTCCGAACGGTGTCCGGCGCGGCCGGGGACGCGATCGCTATCGTGGGTGGATGCCTCCCGCCCTGCACACCCGTCTGCTCGCCGCGCTCGCCGCGGCCCTGACCATCGCCGCCGGGCTGACCGTCCGCGCGGTCACCGGCGGCTGGTTCGGCAAGTACGCGGGCGACGCCCTCTACACCGTGCTGGTGTACGCGCTGATCGTGCTGGTGTGGCCCCGGATCACGCCGGTGCGGGCCGCGCTCGGCGCGCTGGCGTTCAGCTGGGCGGTCGAGCTCGCCCAGCTGACACCCGTGCCGGCCGCGCTCTCCGAGGTGAGCGTGGTGGCCAGGCTGGTGCTCGGCAGCACGTTCGGCGCGGCCGACCTGGTGGCCTACGCGGCCGGGGCCGCCCTCGTCGCCTCGGCCCACACCCTGCTCAGGCGACGGCGCGAGCCGGTGACCACGCCGCCCTGAGCATCACCGGGCGGGCCGTATGATTTCGGGACCATGCCTGAAGGACACACCATTCATCGACTGGCCGAAGAGCACCGGCGGGCGTTCGGCGGCCGCGAGGTCCGCGCGGAAAGCCCCCAGGGGCGGTTCACCGCCGGGGCGCTGCGGATCGACGGGCGGGTGCTCACCGAGGCCGACGCCCACGGCAAGCACCTGCTGCTCGGCTTCGACGACGAGCGGTGGCTCCACGTCCACCTGGGCATCTACGGCAAGTACGCCTTCGGCCCGGTTCCCGTGCCCGCGCCGACCGGGATGGTGCGGCTACGCCTGAGCAATACCGGCGAGTACGCGGACCTGCGTGGCCCCAACACCTGCGAACTGCTCGACCCGGCGGGAAAGGCCGCGCTGCACGCCAGACTCGGACCCGACCCGCTGCGCGCGGACGCCGATCCCGAGTCGGCCTGGCGGCGGATCGGCCGCAGCCGCACCTCCGTGGGGGTCCTGCTGATGGACCAGTCGGTCGTCGCGGGCGTGGGGAACATCTACCGGGCCGAGGCACTGTTCCGGCAGGGCGTCGACCCGTCACGGCCCGGCCGCGACCTCACCCGCGAGCAGTGGGAGGCGATCTGGGCGGATCTGGTGCTGCTGATGGCCGACGGTGTCCGGGTGGGCCGCATCGACACGGTCAGGCCCGAGCACACTCCGGAGGCGATGGGCCGTCCGCCCCGCGTCGACGACCACGGTGGCGAGGTCTACGTCTACCGGCGTTCCGGCATGCCCTGCTTCCTCTGCGGCACCGAGGTGCGCACGCAGGTGCTCGCCGGGCGCAACCTCTTCTGGTGCCCGGCCTGCCAGACCGGCTGACGGCGCCGCACCGGGCGGCAGCGGGTTCGGGCCGCGAACCTGGGCGAGATCAAACAATCTCCAAGCGGGCACCAAGAACCGGTGGCCCTCCTGTCGTTTCCCCCTCGGCGCTCCCGCCGGGCCGACCGTCCGCGGTCGCCGGCGGCCGGTTCGGCGAGCACATGGGCGACGCCCTCCGCACCGTGCCGGTGTGGCCTAGTCATTCTTAAGTAACCGACAAGTGCTCCGGGTCACGCTGCCGATCATGAGTGCTAAAAGGATCATGGGTTCCGCGGCGTTACTCGCCCTGGCGGCGAACCTGACCGTCTCGACCGGCACCGGCACCGCCACGGCCGCGGCCGCGGCCGCGACGGCCCCGAAGAACTTCGACTTCAACGGCGACGGCTACAACGACATGGCCGTCGGCCTGCCGCAGCAGGCCGCCCCCGCCGGCAGTGCCAACACGGGCATGGTCGCCGTCCTGTACGGCGGGCCGAACGGGTTCACCGGCCAGAAGCTCCTCCGCCCCCCTACTGACTGCTCGGTCCCGACCTCCTCCGGGTCGTCCTCCGCCTGCAACTCCTGGGGGGAGCAGCTGGCGGCCGGCGACATCACCAAGGACGGCAGAACCGACCTCGTCGCAGGCAGCCGTTGGTACTCGATCGTCAACTCGTGGTCGTCCGCGGGGGTCGCCCAGAACAGGCACTACTTCACCTCCAGTCTCTACAACGGCTGGGAGAACACCGGGCTGCTGCGGGTCGGTCAGTTCGACAACCAGCCCGGAGCCGACATCGTCAAGCCGATGCGCGCGTACTACTTCTCCGGCGACGGCATGATCGGGTGGTACAACGGCGCCACGGCGGCCACCTACCAGGCCCTTCCCCCCGTCGCGAACCCGACCAGCGCGTCCGTCGTGGCGAGCGCCTCCGGTGACGTCAACGGCGACGGGAAGACGGAACTGGTGTACGTCAACGCCGGCGACACCGTCGACCTGGACGTCATGTCCCCCCCGCACACCTCCCCGCTGCAGAACGTCGTCCTCGCCTCGGCGACGCCCTCCAGCCAGAACGCCCCGCAGAAGAGCTCCCGCCTCGAGATGGGCGACGTCAACGGCGACGGCAACGACGACGTGGTCCTGGTCACCCCGAGCCTCGGCTCCCTGCAGGTCTGGTACGGCTCGCCCACCGGCCTGGCCACCACCCCGGGTTTCTCCACCAACCAGCTGACCTGGCTGAACACCGGAAGCCTCGGCAGCGACCGCGGCCTGTCCGTCGGTGACGTCAACGGCGACGGCGCCGCCGACATCGCCATCGGCGTCGCCGGCGCCACCGTCTCCGGCAAGGCCGGCGCCGGCATGGTCGCGGTGATCCCCGGCTCCGCCAACGGCCCGGTGCTCACCGGCACGCAGTACATCACCCAGGACAGCCTCGGCTCCACTCCGGCCCCCACTCCCCCGCTCGTCGACCCCGTCGGCGAGCAGTCCAAGGCGGGCGACGGCTTCGGCTACAACGTCTCGATCATCGACGTGACCGGCGACGGCAAGGGCGAGGTCATCGTCGGCACCCCCGGCAAGAACGGCAACGTCGGCATGCTGGCCGTCCTGCGCGGCTCGGCCACCGGCGTCTCCGCCACCAACGCCCAGGTCGTCCACCCCGGCGGCGTCGGCATCACCTCCGCGACCCGCTTCGGAGTGTTCCTCCTGCGCTGAGACCGGCGCACCTCCTGACCCCGAAGGACGGCCGACGGGGGCCGCGGAGACATCTCGCGGACCCCTGAGGCGTCGCCCCGCGAACCGAGGACGGCCACCGAAGAGAACTCACCGGCTCTGGTCGGGCCCACTCACATCAGGGTGCGGGCCGTCCAGAGTTCGGGGAAGACCTCCCGCCGCATGCTCCGCTCCAGCCAGCTCAGGCCGCTGGATCCGCCGGAGCCGGGCTTGGCGCCCATCGAGCGGCGTACCGCCATCAGGTGCCGGTAGCGCCAGTCGGAGAACTGCTCGGCCAGGTCGGTCAGCGTCTCGGCCAGCGGAGCGAGCGGCCCGGCGTAGACCTCGACCCAGACCGCCTCGACCTCGGCGCTTGGCTCGTACTCCGCGGCGAGGTCGCGTTCGAGCACCGAGGTGGGGATCGCGTGGCCCGCGCGGGCGAGCATGGCGAGCACCGAGTCGTAGAGGCTCGGCCGGTGCAGCGCCTCCACCAGCTCCCGGTGCGCCTCGGGGTTGCGGCGGTGCGGCCTGATGAGCGCCTCGGACTTGTTGCCGAGCAGGAACTCCACATGGCGGTAGAGCGCGGACTGGAAACCCGATCCCTCGCCGAGGGCGTCGCGGAAGGTGTTGAACTGCGCCGGGGTCAGCCAGCTCAGCGCGGCCCAGGCGGCGTTGAGCGCCTCGAAGTGCCGTACCGTGCGCCTGATCGTCCACGTCGCGGCGTTGACGTCGTCCTCGTCGAGCTGCCGCTGGGCCAGACGCCACTCCGAGCGGAGCAGCCCGAAGTAGAGCTCCATCACCTGTGTGGTGACCAGGAACGCCAGTTCCTCCGGGGCGTCGGTGACGGTGTGCTGAAGATCATGAAGGGCGGCGGTGCCCACGTATTCGTCGTAGGGCGTGCCGGCTTCGAAGCCCAGCGTCGGCAGCCCGTCGTTGGCCTCCGCGCGCGCCTTGCGGTCCTGCTCCGTGAGCTGCTTGATAGCGGTCATCGCTCCTCCTACGCCTGTACACCCCCATAGTGCTCCGTATCGGTCTGTACGAAAATAATGCAGGAAAGGTGATTATTGGGTTGTGCCTTCGGAACGGAAGGCATCAAGCAGATCAACTTACGGCATGACGGAGCGTGATCGTGGACGCGATGGACTGGGCACTGCTGGCCGAGTTGCAGCAGGACGCGCGACTGTCCTACAGCGAGCTCTCCCGGCGGGTGCACCTGTCCGCCCCGGCGGTGGCGGAGCGGGTACGGCGGCTGGAGGAGACCGGGGTGATCACCGGTTACCACGCCCGGGTCGACGCGTCACGGGCCGGGCGCGGGGTGGCCGCCCTGATCAGGATGTCGTGTTACGGCCCCCGCTGCGTGCTCCGCGACGAGCAGGCACTGGCCTGGCCGGAGATCCTTGAGGTGCACCGGGTGACCGGTGACGCCTGCTGCCTGCTGCGGGTCGTCACCTCCTCGATGACGACATTCGAGGAGATGATCGACCGGCTCGCTCCGTACGGTCACCCGTCGAGCATGATGGTGCTGTCCAGCCCCGTCCCCTGGCGCCCCCTGTCGTCCGGCTGAGACCCACCGCCGCGTCAGGTGACCTTGCCGTGCTCGGCGATCGCCCCGGCGGTGGCCCGCCAGATCGGCGACGCGGGGTCGATGACGTCGAAATGATCACCCGACATTTCGAGATATATCACCTGATCGTCTGACTCCTGAGCGGCTCGCGCGTAGCGACGGCTGAAGTCGACCAGGTCCAGGTCGTCCCCACCCCCCTGCACGATGAGCTGGGGCACTCCCAGCGGGAGCCGCTCCAGCGGCCCCGACCGCAGGTAGGTCTCGGGCACCTCGGCGGCGGATCCGCCGAGCGCCGCGGCGACCGCGCCGGAACTCATGTGCCTGCGGTCCCCCTCGGCCAGGTCGAGCACCCCCGCCAGAGAGACCGCCAGGGTGATCCGATGGTCGTCGGCGGCGGCGCGGAGGGCGAGCTGCCCGCCCGCGGAGTGGCCGATCACCACGAGCGGGCCGCGGGCGCCCTGTGCCGCCAGAGCGATGCCCCGGGCGACGTCCGCGGTGGTCGCGTCCCAGCCGTGCAGGTCGGGGCGGCGGTATTCGAGATTCCAGGCGGCGAACCCGCGCTCGGCGAGGTCGATGGCGAGCGCGTCCATCAGGTCCGCACCCCAGATCGAGCGCCAGAAACCGCCGTGCAGCAGCACCGCGACGGGTGTCTGTCCGTCGGCCTCGGGCGAGGGCGCCTGCCCCGGGGTCCCGTACGGCGGCCGTATCTCCACCCACTGGTCGGGGTGGTCACCGTAGGCGACCCGGTGCGCCGGTCGGCGCAGCCGGTGTACGGCGTGCCTGATCGCCCAGGTCAGCCCCCAGATCCCCCGCCCGTGCAGGTGGGTGCCCGACGCGCCGTCCGCCGCCCCGGGGAGCGGGGCCTCGGACTTCGTCAGGTCGAGCCAGACCGCCTCGGGATACTCGGCGAACAGGCCGCGGGCCTCCGGGTCCGGACCCGGCATGACGACCAGGGCGCCGGGAGACTCCAGCGCCGCCCGGAAGCCCGGCAGGTCGGAGGTCATCGACACCGTCCCGCCGACCCCGAGGGCCGCGAACTCACGGTCGGCCACCTCGGTGAGCAGGCGGAGGTCCGCGACCAGGCCGGGGCCGGCGACCACGAGCACATGCAGATTCGAAGGAATCATCCGCCTATTCTGCCGCATTACTCCGTGATTACGGTCTGCGGATATACACCCGTATCAGCAGTTCCTCGGCGTCGCCCAGGCAGAGCTCCGCGGGGGCCGCCGAGGCCGGGGCGAAGGCGGCGCAGGCCGACGCCGGAGTCACATGGCGTCCTGGGCCTGGGCAGGCGCAAAGCGGTGCATATAAGATCATTAAATGATGGTATGTCCGCTTATTGGAATGATCTCTAGTCCTGGAACTCCCGAGAGGTTAGCGTCTGCGCATGCGCCACGTTGAGATCTCGGGCAAGAGACTCCGGTTAAGGGAAGTCACCATCGCGGACGTGGACGCCCTGCACGCGGTATACGGCGACCCCACTGCCACCGAGCACCTGCCGTTCGACCCCCGCACCCGCGAGGAGGTCGAAGAGTCGATCATCGAGGCGATGAAGTCCTCGGAGACCGAGCCCCGGCGTCTCTACGTACTGGCGGTGACCGACCTCGACGGCTGCGAGGCCTTCGGCGTCGCCAGGCTGCACATCGAGGCCGACCACCCGCACAGCGCGGAGATCGGCCTCGGGCTCCGCCCCGACCACTGGGGCCGGGGCATCGGCACCGACCTGATCCGGCTGATCCTCGCGTTCGGCTTCCGCGATCTGCGCCTGCACCGCATCTGGGGTGCCCGCTCCCCGGCCAACACCGCCGCCCAGCTGGCGATGCTGGTCGCCGGAATGGTCGAGGAGGGCCGGATCAGGCACCACGTCCGGGCCCGCGGAGCCTGGCGCGACTCCATCGTGCACTCGGCCCTGGAGGACGAATGGGAAGGTCACCGTGATGTCTGACCTCGGAGGATCCTCCGGCCGCGCACCGAAGGGAGACACCGATGATCCCGCGCACCCCACCTTTCATAATGTTGTGACGGAAATGCCGCCGTTTCCGGTCACGGGAAGAGTCAAATGGCCCTAGAGTCCGCGCATGTGAGTGAGAGTCCCATCCTCCCCGTACGAGGGCGCCCGGTACGGCCCTCCGGCAGGCACCGCAGGCCCGTGCCTTCCCAGCTCCCGCCCGAGGCGCCGGCACTGGTGCTGGCCACGCTCGGCGACGCCTCCGGCACCGCCGCGGAGCTCGCGGCCCTCATCCGGGTGGACAACCCGCAGATCCAGGTCAGACTGGCCGGGCTCGGCGAGGACGCCAAGGAGCTGACCTCCGAACTGGAGTCAGCTGCCAGGGAACGGCCCGAGGACGCCACGGCCGCCATCGTGGTACCGCTGCTGACCGGCCCGCACCCGGTCGCGGACCGGCTGATCTCCATGGCTGTCGCGGCCAGCGGCGTGCCGGTGACGGTCACCGACCCGCTGGGGCCGCATCCGCTGCTCGCCGAGGCACTGCACATCCGGCTGTCGGAGAAGAGCCTGGCCCGGGCCGACCGGATGCGGCTGCTCAACGTCTCCAATCCGGTCGACACCCCGGTCGACGCGGTCATCCTCGCCACCGTCGGCGGAGAGAACGCGGCGGCGGAGGCACAGCCGACGGCCGTGCTGCTGGCCTCTCGGCTGACGCTGCCCGTCCTGGTCGCCTCGCTGGACAGCGCACCCGCCGTAGCCGACGCCGCCGGGCGGCTCCGCGGCATCGGCGCCCAGCGGATCGCCCTGTCCCCGTGCGTCCTGGGTCCCGAGGCGGCCCCGGGGCTCGCGAGCGCGGCGGCCGAGGAGATCGGGGCCGAGTGCGCCGACCTCCTCGGCTCCCACGACCTGATCGCGGATCTGGCCGCCCGCGCCTACGGAAGCATCCTGTCGGCGGACTGAGCGACCCGAGGTGACGGATCCCCTCTGACGGGTAATGACCTGCGTAAGTTGTCAGAGGGGACAGATCATGCTGTACGGAAAAGAACATGTTGCGCGGTACCAGGCGACCGATGGTGCAGAAGGACACGAGTGGCAGGGCACCACCACCCTGATCCTCACCACCACCGGTCGCAGGAGCGGCGAACGGCACGACACGCCGCTCATCTACCAGCGCCACGGCGACGACTTCCTCGTGGTGGCCTCCAAGGGCGGCGCCGACAACCCTCCGCTGTGGTACCTCAATCTCCAGGCCGACCCCGAGGTCGGGGTCCAGGTACTGGGCGACCGCTTCACGGCCAGGGCGCGCACCGCCACCCCGGAGGAGAAACCCGAACTCTGGCAGATCATGACGGCGGCCTGGCCCGCCTACGACGAGTACCAGACGAAGACCGGCCGGGAGATTCCGGTGGTCGTGCTGGAACGCGTCACCGCATGACCGGCGTTACGGCGACCGGCCGGGTTCCAGCACGTTCGGTCGCGCCGGCGCGCATCGCCCTGTGAGCTGGGACCGGGGTGAGAACCGGGTCAGGGCTCCAGCCAGACGTAACCCGCGAACCTGCCGGTCGTGCCCTCCCTGCGGTGCGAGAACAGGTCGGCGGTCTCGATGGTGCAGCGGGTGTCGTGGATGATCTCTCCGACACCCGCCCTGCCGAGCTGCGAGGTGATCGCGGCCCGCAGGTCCAGTGCCGGGGTGTCCCTGGAGGTGATCGACCACGCCTCGGGGAGGTGCACCGCGACCTCCTCGCGCAGCTCGGCCGGAACCTCGTAGCAGGTACCGCAGGCCATCGGGCCGATCAGGGCGGTCATCCTCGCCGGGTCCGCACCGCGCTTGGCCATCTCCTCGACCAGGGCCGTGACCACGCCGGACACGGTGCCGACCCTTCCTGAGTGCGCGGCCCCTACCAGGCCCGCCCGTGGCTCGGCCAGCAGGACGGGCGCGCAGTCGGCGCAGAGCGCGGCCAGGCCGAGACCCGGCACGTCGGTGCAGATCCCGTCCAGCGGCGGCGGATCGTCACCGAACGGCTCGCTGACGTAACGGACGTCGGCGCTGTGAACCTGCCGCATGAACACGACCCGTTCCAGGCCGAACTCGGCGGCCGTCCTGGCCCTGTTCGCCGCGACCGCGCCCGGTTCGTCACCGCACAGCCCTCCGAGGTTGCGGCTGCTGTACGGCTCGGCGCTGACGCCACCATGACGATCGGTGATCCTCATCTGAAAGTTCACGGCCCGACCTTACTCGCCCAGGAACCTCGTTCCCCGGACGTTCGTTTCACAGGAACACAGATCCCCCGAGAGATTGCGAGCGTCATGGCGGAGGTTGTGTACGACCGCAAGGAGCAGTACCAGCAGATCGCGAGCGGTCTCATGCCCGGCGAGCAGATCATCGCGGTCTACGACGCCATCGGCACGGGCACCGGCTTCCTGGGGCTCACCGACAAGCGTGTGATCGTGCAGGACAAGTCGTTCGTCGGCAAGAGGATCGCCATCACCAGCATTCCCTACTCCAGGGTCTCAGCGGTGAGCGTGGTGAGCAACAAGTCGCTCGCCGGCTCCTTCTTCTCCTCCGGTGCCATCGCCATCCACGTGGGCACCCACACCTACGAGGTGGAGTTCCGGGGCGACAACAAGGCGCACCACGTGCACAACGTGATTCTGCACTTCATCGCCGCCTGAGGAATCCCTCACCTCCCGGCGGAAGCCGTCGTCCGGCCGTCCGCGACCCGCCGGTAGAGCTCCATGGTCCGCTCGGCGATGCGCTCCCAGGAGAAGTGCTCCACCGCGCGGAGGCGCCCGGCCTCGCCCATCCGGGCCGCGAGGGCCGGGTCGGCCAGCAGCCGGTTGACCCGCTCGGCGAGGTCGGCGGCGAAGACGCCGGGATCGTGCGGGGTGCCGTCGGCCGCCTGGTCGATCGGGACCAGCAGGCCGGTGGAGCCGTCGGCCACCACCTCGGGGATGCCACCGGTGGCGGTGGCCACGACCGCGGTCTCGCAGGCCATGGCCTCCAGGTTGACGATGCCCATCGGCTCGTAGACCGAGGGGCAGACGAACACCGTCGCGTGGGTGAGAATCTGGATCACCTCGGGGCGGGGCAGCATCTCCGAGATCCAGACGACGCCCTCACGATCGAGCCCGCGCACCAGTTCGGTCACCTCGGCGGCGATCTCCGGGGTGTCGGGCGCGCCCGCGCACAGCACCAGCTGAGCGTCGGGGTTGAAGTCACGGGCCGCGTGGAGCAGGTGGACGAGGCCCTTCTGCCGGGTGATGCGCCCGACGAAGACGACGTACGGCCGGCTCGGGTCGATGCCGTGCCGGACCAGGGCGTCGGTGCCGCGGTCGGGGGCGTACTCCCCGGTGTCGATCCCGTTGTGGATCACCGTGACCCTCTCCGGCGGGATCTCGGGGTAACTCGCCAGCACGTCGCGGCGCATCCCCTCCGAGACCGCGATGATCGCGTCGGCGCCTGCCAGCGCGCCGCGTTCGGCCCACGACGACAGCGTGTAACCACCGCCCAGTTGCTCGGCCTTCCACGGCCGCAGCGGCTCCAGGCTGTGCGTGGTCACCACGTGGGGCGTTCCGTACAGCATCTTGGCCACGTGGCCGGCGAAGTTGGCGTACCAGGTGTGGCTGTGGACCAGGTCCGCGCCCTCGCATCCGGCGGCCATCTCCAGGTCGACACCGAGCACCTGGAGCGCGGCGTTGGCCGCCTCCAGGCCGCCGGGCACCCGGTAGGCCGCGACGCCCTCCTCCTGCCGTGACGCTCCGAAGCAACGGACCCGGGTGTCGGCAAGCCTGCGCAGCTCCCGGGCGAGGTACTCAACGTGGACTCCCGCACCTCCGTACACGTCGGGGGGATATTCACGGGTCAGTAGATCCACTCGCATACGATTAGCCTAGTGTTTTCATCCCTGTTCATCAGGTTAAGGTCCACACATGAGAGTCCTCGCGATCGTGCTCGCCGGCGGAGAAGGTAAGAGGCTCATGCCTCTGACAGCTGATCGAGCGAAGCCCGCGGTGCCTTTCGGGGGGATATACAGGCTCGTCGACTTCGTACTGTCCAACCTGGCCAACGGTCACTACCTTCAGATCGTCGTGCTGACGCAGTACAAGAACCACAGTCTCGACCGGCATATCTCCCGAACCTGGCGCCTGTCGGCGATGCTCGGCAACTACGTCACCCCGGTCCCCGCCCAGCAGCGTCTCGGGCCACACTGGTTCTCCGGCTCCGCCGACGCGCTGTTCCAGAACCTGAACCTGATCTACGACGAGATGCCGGACCACGTCATCGTGTTCGGCGCCGACCACATCTACCGTATGGACCCGCGGCAGATGGTGGAGCAGCACATCGAGACCGGGGCCGACGTGACCGTGGCCGCGATCCGGCAGCCGCTCTCCCTGGCCGACCAGTTCGGGGTCATCGAGGCGGACCCGGCGGGGCGGCGGATCGTCGCGTTCCGCGAGAAGCCGAAGGACGCGGTGGGCCTGCCGGACGCTCCCGACCAGGTCTACGCGTCGATGGGCAACTACGTCTTCAAGACCCAGGCGATGATCGACGCACTCAGGGAGGACGCGCTCGACCCGACGAGCAAGCACGACCTGGGCGGCAACATCATCCCGATGATGGTGAAGTCGGGCAGCGCGGAGGTCTACGACTTCGCCGACAACATCGTGCCCGGCTCCACCGAGCGCGACCGGGGCTACTGGAGGGACGTCGGAACGCTCGACGCCTACTACGAGGCCCACATGGACCTCATCTCCGCGCATCCGGTCTTCAACCTCTACAACAACCACTGGCCCATCTACACCGGTCACGATCCGCTTCCCCCGGCCAAGTTCGTGCACAACGACGGCGACCGGGTGGGCCGGGCGATCGACTCCCTGGTCTCCTCGGGCGTGATCGTCTCCGGTGGGCTGGCGGAGCGCTCGATCCTCTCCCCCGGCGTGGTGCTGCACTCCCACTCCCAGGTCGAGGACTCGGTCCTGATGGGCAACGTGAAGGTGGGCCGGGGCGCCATCATCCGCAAGGCCATCATCGACAAGAACGTGATCATCCCGGACGGCGCCAGGATCGGCTTCGATCTCGAGTACGACCGCAGCCGGTTCGCGGTGACCAGGGGCGGCGTCGTCGTCATCGGCAAGAACGAGATCGTCGAACGCTGACCCGGCCCCGCCCGGTTCGGACGACGTCGACGGTCGGGCCAGGACGCGATCCCCACCATCCACGACCTCGGCCCTGACCCGGATCCGGGAGCGCCACAAGCCGTCGCCGACCGCTGGCGGCCTCAGCACACCTGGACCGCGCCGGAGCCGCAGGTTGACAAGTCCCACCGCAACGGAGATCGTTTCCCCGGAATGGATCGGCCCTTCCTCGGGCCGGCAGCGGAAAGGTACGGTGACGTTGATCATCGGTGTGCTGCTCTTCGGTGTTCTCCTCCTGGCCGCAGGTGTTTTCTGGGCCCGCCGAAGCTATGTGGTGATCACCGTTGACGGAACGAGCATGACGCCGACGCTGACCGACGGCGACCGCGTCCTGGTGCGGCGGCGACGGCTCGATCAGGTGGGCCGGGGCGATGTCGTCGTGCTTGAGCCTCCGCTGGATCCTTCCGGTCGATACATGCCCGGGCCGTCCGGTCCGGACGGCCGACGCTGGAACATCAAACGGGTCACCGCGTTGCCCGGTGATCCGGTGCCGGCGGGGATCGCGGCCAATGCCGGCGTGGCTCAGGTGCCTTCCGGGGCGATGGTGGTCCTCGGTGACAACCCGGCGGGCAGTGTCGACTCCCGGCAACGTGGGTTCTTTCCCGCGGACCAGGTGCTCGGTGTCGCGCTGCGCCGGTTGGGGGGACCGGCCCTGTAGCCGACGCCGGCAAGGAAGGAATGACCTTGAGGTTTCGACTCCTTGGGCCGATGCGAATCGAGGTCGACGGTTCACCCGTACAGATCGCGGCACCGAAACAACGCACCGTCCTCGCCATGCTGCTCGCACATGCCGGGCACGTCGTCCCGGTCCGTTCACTGGTGGCGGAGGTGTGGGACGAACGACCACCCCACTCGGCGGTGGCGAACCTGCGCACCTACCTCATGCAGTTGCGCAGGCTGGTGACCCCCGCCGATGATCCGGCCGACGAGCAGCTGGTCACCACGGAGGCCGGCTACCTGCTGCGGGTCGAGCCGACCGAGTTCGATCTCTCCCAGTTCGAGGCGCTGTCCGCGCACGGTCGCCAGGCGCTGACCCGCCGGGACCTCGGCACCGCGCAGGACGCGTACGCCCGAGCCCTCGCACTGTGGCGAGGGACGGCGGCCGAGGACGTGCCGCTGGGGCCGAGCATGCGGGAGGTGGTCGCCCGCCTCAGCGACCAGTATCTGAGCGCGGTGGAGGAGCACACGGAGATCCAGCTCATGCTGGGCGGGCACGCGACAGTGGTCAGGCGGCTGCGCGAGCTGATCAGGCGACATCCGCTGCGGGAGCGGCTGTACAGCCAGCTGATGGTGGCGTTGTACCGGTGCGGCGACGTGGTCGGCGCGCTGGACGTGTTCGGGATGGCTCGCCGGACCCTGGCCGAGGAACTCGGGCTCGATCCCGGACCGGACCTGCGCCGGCTACACCAGGCGGTCCTGCGCAGGGACCCGGATCTGATGTCGCCGAGCAGGCCACCGACCGGCGGGAACCCTGCCAGACCTCCGACGGTCGCGGACGGGCGCCCCCGGCCACGTCAGCTGCCGCGGGAGCCGACGATGTTCGTCGGCCGGTCGGCCGAACTCGCCCGGATGCTCACCGTGCTGCGCGGCCACCCGGAGGCGGGTACCGCACCGCCGGTCCTGACGCTGCACGGCCCCGGCGGAGTCGGCAAGTCGACGCTGGCGCTGCGGGCGGCGTACGCCATGGCCGACCGCTACGCCGACGGCCAGCTCTACGTCGACCTGCAGGGATCGAGTCCAGGCCTGCCGCCATTGCAGCCCGCCGAGGTGCTCGGCCGTTTCCTACGGGCCCTGGGAGTGCCGCACGGCGACATCCCCGCGGCGCCGGCGGAAGCGGCCACCCATTACCAGTCTCTGCTGGCCGACCGGCGAGTCCTGATCGTTCTTGACAACGCCGTCGACGCCGCCCAGGTCGCGCCGTTGGTGCCAGCGGGCGGCGGCTGCGCGGCGCTGGTCACCAGCCGGGCGGCGCTGACCACCATGGAGGCCGTGCAGGTCGCCGTCGAGGTGCTCGACGAGGCGGACTCGGTGCGGATGCTCGCGCAGCTGGCGGGTCAGTCGCGAGTGACCGCCGAGGCCGAGGCTGCGGCCGGCATCACCCGCCGGTGCGGCTATCACCCACTCGCGTTGCGCATCGCCGGCGCCCGTCTGGCCGCCCGCCCCGATTGGTCGCTTGAGCGGTTCGGCGAGCGGCTGCGGAACCGGCAGCGTCGCCTGGACGAGTTGCAGGCCGCTGACCTGGCCATCCGATCCTGCTTTGAGATCAGCTACGAAGCGTTGAGGAGCGGCGTGAGCGCGGCGGCGCGCGCCTTCCGGCTGTTCGGAGTGCTCGATGTGCCGGAGGTCAGCCTTGAGCTCGCCGCCGCGCTGCTCGACGTCGAGCTGAAGGTGGCCGAGGCGGCGCTCGACGAGCTGACGGAGGTTCGCCTGCTGGAGCCGGTCGGCGACGGGCGATTTCGCATGCACGACCTCCTCAGGCTGTTCGCCGCCGAGCTGGCCGTGGCCGAGGATCTGCCGACTGATCGGGTACGGGCCGTCCGGCGCGCACTGGACTGGTACCTCGATCTGTGCCGGCAGGTGAGCGACCTGGTGGAACCGCACCTGCGGCCAAAAGCGGGCCCGCCGGACGGACGGGACACCGGCGTGGCCTTCCGGAGCCCTGCGGAGGCGGTGCAGTGGTTCGAAACCGAGGTGCCGTGCCTGGTCGCGGCCGTCACCCAGGCGACGACCGGGGAGCCCGAAGTCGCTCGCTTCGTCACCGATCTGATGCCGCTGGTCAGAGCTCGGGCGACGAAGTGCGGTCACTGGCGGGAGCTTGAGACCATGGCCCGGCTCGCCATCGAGGTGGCGCGGCGGCATGGTGACACGACCGGCGAGGCGTTCACACTGACGACGCTGGGGGTGGTGGAATGGCGCACCGGCCGGATCGACGCCGCTCGCGACTGCCTGCACCGCGCCCTCGAACTCCGGCGCGACCTGGGCGACCAGGAGGCCGAAGGGCTGGCGCTGCACAACCTCGGCTGGCTGAGCATGCGCACCGGTGATCTCGATGACGCCCTCGACCACATCACCGCGGGGCTGCGGCTGATCGAGGCACATGGGTCGAACCGGGCCGGCATGGTCAGGCACAACCTGGGCGAAGTCCTGCTCCAGCTCGGCCGTTCGACAGAGGCAGCCGATTGCTTCGAACGGTGCCTGTCCGTCCGGAGAGCGGACCGTGACCTGTACGGGGAGAGCATCACCCTGGCCGCGCTCGGCCGCGCCTACTGCCTGCTCGATCGTCGCGGCGAGGCACTGGCCACGTTCGAGGACGCGCTGAGCCGCTGCCGGGAGACCGGTAACCGGGAGGACGAGTGGGAAGTGCTGCTCAGCAGGTCCGAGATCTGGCTACGGCACGGTGATCCCGCCGCGGCCGTGGCCGACCTGGCCCAGACGCTGGAGCTGACCGCTCAGGTCGGTGACACCTACGGCCAGGCCGCCGCCACTCGCCAGTTCGCCAGGGCGCGTGCCGCGCTGGGCGACTCGCATGCGGCAGCGGAGGACGCCCGCAGGGCCGAGGTCCTCTTCGCGATGCCCGGGATGCGGCGCGATCCGGTGCTGGAGATGCTGCTCACCGCCCGGTTATAGCTCGGCTGTATCGGCGGCTGTACGTCCCCAAAATAGCGTTTCGGCTGCCCACATCGCTCGATGAAGGACTGAATCCACATGAACGTTCTGGGAAAGCTCGGCGACCACCTCCTCGGGAAGCTGGTGCCGAAGGCGACCGCGAAGGCTGACGCCTCCTTCTGGCAGACCTGCTACTGCTACGGGACGACCAGATACGCCAAGCTCTGCTACGTCGTCGGCGGTACGACCGGCTGCGTGCAGGGCTGCGAGAAGCACGGAAAGTGCTGACCGAGTCAAACTTGTAGTCCGGACTCCGAGCGTGTTTCGCGGATCCTCACCACACGGGGATCCGCGAAACACGCCGGACAGTACGACTCGTGAGACGGTGAAGATGCTCTATCTGATGATCGCATGCCAGGCGTTGCTGGCCGGCGTCTTCGTGATCGCGCTGGCGGGCAAGGTGCGCGGGCGGGCGGCGCTCGACGAGTACGTGGCCTCGATCGTGGCCCTCGGGATGTTCCCGCGCGCGAGGTCCGTGGCGGCGGCGTACGCCCTGCTGGGGGCGGAGGCCGTGGTGATCTTCGCACTCGTGCTGCCGTACACCCGGCTTTTGGGCTTCGCGGCGGCGACGGCGTTGCTCATCGTCCTGACCGTCGGTATCTCGGTCGCCCTGCGACGGGGGCGGCACACGCCGTGCCGGTGCTTCGGCGCCTCCGTCACCCCGCTGGGCCGGACACACGTGGTGCGCAATCTCGTTCTGACGGCGATCGGCTGCGTCGGACTGGCGGCCGGTGCCGCCGTCGGCGGCACCGGGCCCGCGGCGCACCCGGCCGGTGTCGCACTCGCGCTGGCCGCCGCCGCCGTGGGCGTCCTGATCGTGGTGCGCCTCGACGACCTGATGGGCCTGTTCACCACTTCCGGCTCGCCGCACTGATGTGCCTGCGCCTGACGTCCCTAAGTGAGGTTGTCCGATGACTTTCCTGATCGCCGCCGTCGTGCTGGTCGGCGTGCTCTGCGTCTTCGACCTGCTGCTCACCTTCGCGGTGCTGCGCCGCCTTCGCGAGCACACCGCCGAGCTGGCGCGCCTCGCCGGAGGGACGCGGTTCGCTCCTTACGACCCGGGAGTCCTGGTCGGACGCACCCTGCCCTGGACCGACACCGACACCGACGGTGTCGACCGGCCGCGACTCGTGGCGTTCTTCGACGTCAACTGCGACGCGTGCCACGAGCACGCGCCACAGTTCGCCGTCACGGCCCGCGCCCAGGCTGCCATGGCGGTCATCTCCGGTGCCGGTCCGAGGGCCGACGACCTTGTCCAGATGGTTGCCGACGTGTCGAGCGTCATCACGGCCGAACGCGCCGACAGCCTGGTGAAGGCGGTCGGCGTCGAAGCCTTCCCGACGTTCTTGCGCGTCGGCCCGGACGGCACGATCGTGGCGGCGCAGACGGAACTCACGACCCTCGCCGAGATGGCGTCGGCGAAATGACGGCATCCCTGGCCTCCGACGCGAAGCCAGGTGAGGGCCGGCTGCGGCGGCTGCTGCGAGCTGTCGGCACGGTGACGTCACTGTGCTGGCGGGCCGGACCCGGTCTGGCGGCGTCCCAGTTGGCGGTCACCGTCGTCGGCGGCCTGCTGCCCGTGGGGACCGTGTGGATGACGAAGCTTCTCATCGACGAGCTGGCGACCGGTCGCCCCGACCACGTACTGCTGCCGGTCAGCGGCCTCACCGCCATCGGGCTGGTCTCCGGTGTGCTGCCGCAGCTCATCATGTACCTGCGGGCCGAGTCGGAGCGCAGGCTGGATCGCCTGATGCAGGACCGCCTGTACACGGCGGTAAACGGATTCCAGGGCCTGTCGAGGTTCGAGAATCCGGCGTTTCTGGACGGGCTGCGCCTGGCCACCCAGGCTTCGGGAAGCACGTTGGCGCCCATCACCTCGGGTCTGTTCGACATCGGGCGCAATGCCATCACGCTGGTCAGTCTCTTGGCCGCCCTGGCCGTGCTGAGCCCGCTCATGGCGGGACTGGTGGCGCTGGCGGCGATTCCCGCCCTGGTCGCCCGGATGTCGCTGGAGAAGCGGCGGATGATGATGATCGCCGGGCAGTCCACGTCGATCCGGCGGCAGCTCTTCTACTCCTCCATGATCACCGACGTGCAGGCCGCGAAAGAGGTCCGGCTCTTCGGGCTGGGCGGCTTCCTCAAGGATCGGATGTTCGGAGAGCTGGCCACCGTCCAGGCCGGTGAGCGGCGGCTGGACCGGCGGGAGGCGCTCACCCAGTCGCTGCTCGCGACGCTCTCCGCCGCGGTCAGCGGCGCGGGGTTGATCTGGGCGGTGTACGCGGCGGTGGACGGCCGGTTGAGCCTCGGCGACGTGACCGCGTTCGCCGCCTCCGTGGCCGGAACGCAGGGTGCACTGATCTCGGTGGTGGAGAACGTGGCCAACGCCCGTCAGGCGCTGTCCCTGTTCGGTTATCACGAGCAGGTGACATCGCTGCCCGACGACCTGCCGCCGCCGCGTCGCTCCACGGAGGGGTCGGCCGCCACGCTGCCCGCGCTGCGGCGGGGCATCGAGCTGCGCGATGTGTGGTTCCGATACGACGAGAGCCACCCATGGGTGCTGAGGGGAGTCGACCTGACGATCCCGCACGGCACGTCGGTCGCGCTGGTGGGGCTCAACGGGGCCGGCAAGAGCACTTTGATCAAGCTGTTGTGCCGGTTCTACGATCCGTCCCGGGGATCGATCCTCTGGGACGGCGTGGACCTGCGCGCCGTACCACCTGCCGAACTGCGCGCCAGGATGGGCGTGCTCTTCCAGGACTACATGAGCTACGACCTGACCGCGGCGGAGAACATCGGGGTGGGGGAGATCGAGGCTCTGTCCAACCGCGCCAGGATCCAGGCCGCCGCCGAGATGGCGGACGTCCACGACATCGTCGAGGCGCTGCCCCGAGGCTACGACACGCTGCTGAGCCGGATTTTCTTCGGGGACGAGGAGGAGGACACGCAGACCGGGGTGCTGCTCTCCGGAGGCCAGTGGCAACGTCTGGCCCTGGCCCGCACGATGGTGCGCGAGCGGCGCGACCTGCTCATCCTCGACGAACCCAGCTCGGGTCTGGACGCGCAGGCCGAGTACGAGATGCACCGGCGGCTGCGCGAGCATCGCATGGGGCGCACCAGCCTGCTCGTGTCGCACCGGCTCGGTTCTGTCCGCGACGCGGACCTGATCGTCGTACTCGGCGACGGCCGGATCGTCGAGCGGGGAACGCACGACGACCTCATGGCCGCGGGCGGAGGATACTCCCAGCTGTTCGAGGTGCAGGCCAGGGGCTATCGCGAGGATGCCGGCGTGCAGTGACCGGGCGCCCCCGAATGGCTCGCCAAGCAGATCACCCGCATGGGCGTTCCGACCATCGCCGCCGGGTCAGGAGCCATTGACGGAGTGAGTACTCACTCCGCATACTAGGCGCATGGAAACCGCCGCCCGGCGGCGCGCGCCGGGAATGAACCCGGAGCGGCGCCGCCAGATGATCGTGGCCGTCGCCCTCCCCCTGGTCGCCGAGTACGGCGCCGCGGTGACCACCGCCCAGATCGCCAGGGCCGCCGGAATCGGCGAGGCCACGATCTTCCGGGCGTTCACCGACAAGGACGAGTTGCTCGACGCCTGCATGGCCGAGGCGCTCCGCCCGGACCACGTGCTGGAACAGCTCGCCGCGATCCCGCTCGACCAACCGCTGGCCGGGCGTCTCGTCGAGGCCGCCGACGCGATGCGGGCGCACATGGCCCGGATCGGCACCGTCATCGCCGCCCTGCACGCCTCAGGGCGCCGCCCTCGCGACCGCCCCGGTGTGCGGCTTCCCTCTCGAGGCCCCGAGGCGGCGCCCCGGGCCCCTGCGGGCGCGCCCTCTCCGCCGAAGCGGGAGGCCGGAACGCCCGCCCCGAGCCGAGGGGAGGGAGATCCGTCACCGGAGCGCGAGGATGCGGCCCGGCTTGACCAGGAGTCCTCGTTCAGGGAGACCCGCACGGCGCTGGCCGAGTTGTTCGAGCCCGAGCGCGACTCCCTCCGGCTGCCCCCGGAACGCCTGGCCGCGCTCTTCCTCGCCATGGTGTTCTCCAGCGCCCGCCAGCCGGAGGGCGCCCCCGAGCTGAGTGCCGACCTCGTCGACGTGTTCGTCCACGGCGCCCTGACCTGAGCCGACTCGCCGTGGGCCGGCCCGGTCCCGCTCGGCCTCATCCGCCCGGCCGACCCCCGGGGCCGCCGCTTCGGAGCGTCACGGCCGAAGGAGGGCGTCGCGGCCTACCGGGTGCCCGGCGGCCCCCCTGCTCACCCCGATCTCACCTGACCGCACCCGTCTGCCCCGTCCTCGGACGATCTCCGAAGACCCCACAGAAAGGCCCCGCAATGACGATCACGTTGAACCACACCATCGTGCCCGCGCTCGACAGGCAGGAGGCGGCCGACTTCTTCGCGGGCATCATGAACCTGGAGTGCCTGCCGCCCGCCGGGGCACACGGTCACTTCGCCCCGGTCCGGGTGAACGGGTCCCTCACCCTCGACTTCATGACCGTGGAAGACCCCGAAGGGCACCACCTGGCCTTCGACGTCGACCCGGCCACCTTCGACGGGATCCTCGCCCGGCTCAAGGACCGGGGCGTGCCGTACGGCAACCACCCCGCCCACCACGACAACGGGCGGATCGACCATCCACTCCGCCCGCGCGGCCTGTTCTTCGCGGACGAGACGGGCAACCTCTACGAGGTCATGTCCGACTGACCGCCACGCCCCGGGCCGGTCCAGGTGAAGCGGGGCGGACGACGTTCGAGGAAGGCCGCGACGCCCTCGGTGACCTCCTCACGCGCCTCCTTCTGCCACAGCAGGAAGCGCGCCTCGTCGGCGCGGCCGTCCACGATCTCCTTCGCGGCGGCCACCGTCAGCTGGGAGCGGCCGACCAGGGTGCGGGCGAGGCCGTACACGCGCTCGGACAGCTCCGCTGCCGGCAGGACCTCGTCCACCAGGCCGGTGCGCAGGGCGCGGTCGGCACCGATGAGCTCCGCGGAGAAGAGCAGGAACTTGGCGGTGGACGGGCCGACGGCGGCGGTGAGGCGGCGGGTGGAGCTTGGCGGGTAGACGATGCCGAGCTTGGCGGGGGTGATGCCGAAACGGGCTCCCTCGGCGGCCAGGCGCAGGTCACAGGCGAGGGCGAGCTGGCAGCCGCCGCCCACGCAGAAGCCCTCGATCATCGCGATCACCGGTTTGGGGAACTCCGCCAGCGCCCGCTCCGCGGCGACTGTCGCCCCCGTGTCATCGCCGCTCTCGTCGCCGTTGCCGGCGAGTTCGGCGATCTCCGAGATGTCGGCCCCGGAGCAGAAGGTACCCGCCGCCCCGGTGAGCACCAGCACCCGCACGGCCGGATCGTCCGCCAGCGGCGCGAGCAGCGCGGGCAGGGCCCGCCACATGGCCGCGCTCAGCGCGTTGCGCTTCTCTGGGCGGTTGATCCTCAACGTGGCGACATGCTGGTCAACGGACAGTTCAAAGCCTTCGGAGATCTGCACGGGATAGATTCTCCCGGTACGCTTCATGATCTTGTCGTCAGACCACCCCAAAGCATGAGAAACCACATGTTCGGCATCATTTGCCCCTCGCAGTGAGCACTCCTGTGCGGCACCGCGCCCGAACGGCCGCGATGGCCGCGACGGGTGCCGCCGCGACCTCGGTATCCGAGACATCCGGAGGACTCTGCCCACCGGACATCGCGGGACGCCTCCGGACCGCACTCCCGACACGGCCGGCCCAGCAAACCGGCCGCCTCAGGACGGAGCCGGCCGATCGCCATCCTCATCGCCGGAACGTGCCGGCGCCGTCAGGCCGGTGAGTGTCCCGGGAAGGGGGGCGGCCATGGGCGGATTCTCGACCCGGAAACGAGGCAGAGCCTGGGGATACTTCTCGCGGACGAAGGCCACCAGGTGCTCGCGGATGTCGCACTTGAGGTCCCAGGCACTGGCGGAGTCGGCGGCGCTCATCAGGGCGCGCAACTCCAGCAGCCCGTTGGGAAGGGTGTCGGTGACCTGGAGGGTCCAGTCCTTCTGGTCCCAGAGCGGGTGCACGCGCAGGGCGTGGTAGAGCTCGGTGCGCAGTTCCTCGACCGGCACCGACCAGTCGACCCGGATGAACACGTGGCCGATCACCCTGCTGCTGTGCCGGGTCCAGTTCTCGAACGGGTTGGTCGTGAAGTAGGAGACGGGCAGGACCAGCCGGCGCTCGTCCCACAGCCGCAGCACCACGTAGGTCAGGCTGAGCTCCTCGATGCGGCCCCACTCGCCCTTCACCACGACGACGTCGTCCAGGCGGAGCGCGTCGCTGAAGGCCAGCTGAAGGCCGGCGAGCAGGTTGCCCAGTGTCGACTGGGCGGCGATGCCGACGACGACGCCGGCGATCCCGGCCGAGGCCAGCAGACCGGCGCCGAGCGCCCGCACCTGGGGGAAGGTGAAGAGCATCGCGCCCAGCGCCACCACGATGATCACCGCCGAGGCGACCCTGCGGACCAGGGTGATCTGGGTACGGATGCGGCGTGCCCTGCGGTTGCCCTCGCCCTGGACCGTGACCAGGCGGTCCAGGACCACGTCGGTGACGGCGTAGGCGGCCTGGATGACCAGCCAGGTAGCGCACCCGATCATCGCCACGCTGAGGCCGCGGTCGATCACCTGGCTGACCGAGCCCTCCGCCATACCGGGCTCGTAGGCGGTGTAGGCGGTCGCCACGGCGGCCATGGCGAACCCCGGCCAGGTGCAGCGGCTCACGACCGGACCGGCGAGCGCCCACTTCTCACCGATCAGCCGTGAGCGCAGCACCCTGCGCACCACCTCCACCGCCACGACTGCGGCGGCCATGGAAATGATCATGATGATCCAGCTGGACACTGACGACTGCCCCTTCGCCGCGCTCTTCCCCGGACCATCAGCCAATCAGAAGGACTCGTCGAAAGCGACATTCCCCTCGACGGCTATCTGGTAGGCCGAAACCCGCCGCTCGAAGAAGTTGGCCAGCTCCTGCACGTCCTGCAACTCCATGAACGCGAACGGGTTGGCCGTGCCGTACCGGACGGGCATCTGGAGCCTGACCAGCCGCTGGTCGGCCACGTACTCAAGGTAGCGCCGCATCTGCTCCACCCCCATTCCCGGCAGACCGTCGCCGCACAGGTCGGCCGCGAAGGCCAGTTCGGCCGCCACCGCCTCCTCGATCATCCGGGTGACCTGCTCGGTGAGCTTGTCGTCGAACAGGCCGGGCTCCTCGGCCCGCACGGTCTCCACGACGCCGAAGGCGAACTCCATGTGCATGGACTCATCACGGAAGACCCAGTTCGTCCCGGTGGCCAGGCCGCCGAGCAGCCCTCTGGCGCGGAACCAGTAGACGTAGGCGAAGGCCCCGTAGAAGAACAGGCCCTCGATGCACGCCGCGAAGCAGATCAGGTTGAGCAGGAACGCCCGCCGGTCCTCCCTGGTCTCCAGCCGGGTCAACCCGCCGAGCGAGTCGATCCATCGGAAGCAGAACTCCGCCTTGTCGCGGATCGAGGGGATGTGCTCGACCGCGGCGAACGCCTTGACCCGCTCGTCGGGGTCGGGCAGGTAGGTGTCCAGCAGGGTCAGGTAGAACTGGACGTGCACCGCCTCCTCGAACAGCTGCCTGCTGAGATAGAGACGCGCCTCGGGGGCGTTGAGGTGCTGGTAGAGGTTGAGGACGAGGTTGTTGGCCACGATCGAGTCGCCGGTGGCGAAGAACGCCACGAGGCGGTTGATCAGGTGACGCTCCTCGGGCGTCATCCTCGCCAGGTCCGCCAGGTCGGAGGCGAGATCCACCTCCTCGACGGTCCAGGTGTTGCGGATCGCGGCCCGGTAGCGCTCGTAGAACTCGGGGTAGCGCATCGGCCGCAGGGTGAGATCCATGCCGGGGTCGAGCAACATCGGGAAAATGCCTTTCGGAGTGGCTGAGGGGTGACGGGGTGCCCTCGGGACGGGCCGCCGGCAGGCCTACTGGCAGGCGTCGCAGTACTCGGGGTTCTCCAGGGAGCAGGCGACGGCCTGGGGGTCGAGGACGGGGACGGGGACCTCCCCGGCCACCGGTGCCGCCACGGTGGCCTGCGCGATCCGGGTGGCCGGGCGCGAGCGCAGGTAGTAGGTGGTCTTCAGGCCCGACTTCCAGGCGTAGGCGTACATCGAGGAGAGCTTGCCGATGGTCGGCGTGGCCATGAACAGGTTCAGCGACTGCGACTGGTCGATGTACGGGGTGCGTGCGGCGGCCAGGTCGATCAGCGCCTTCTGCGGCAGCTCCCAGGCGGTCCGGTAGAGCAGCTTCAGGTCGGCGGGGATCTCGGGAATGTCCTGAACGGAGCCGTCGGCGCGCTTGATCGCGTCACGGATCCGCGAGGTCCACAGCCCCCGGGCCCGCAGGTCGGCGACGAGATAGCGGTTGACCTGGAGGAACTCACCCGAGAGGGTCTCGCGCTTGAAGATGTTGGAGACCTGCGGCTCGATGCACTCGTAGCAACCGGCGATGGAGGCGATCGTGGCCGTGGGCGCGATCGCGATCATCAGCGAGTTACGCAGCCCCGTTCCGGCGATCCGCTCCCTGAGCTCCGTCCACGCGGCCGACGTCGCGGCCCCGTAGTGGTCGGGGTGGAGCACCCCGGCGGCGGCCCTGGTCTCCCGGTACGAGGGGTGGCGGCCCCGCTCCACGGCCAGATCCGAGGAGGTCCGGTAGGCGGCCAGCGCGATCTCCTCGGAGATCCGGGTGGACAGCTCCAGCGCCCGCGGCGAGTCGAACGGCAGCCGCAGCGTGAACAGCACGTCGGCCAGGCCCATCACGCCGAGCCCGATCGGGCGCCACCTCTGGTTGGCGGCCCGGGCCTCGGGGGTCGGGTAGAAGCCCAGGTCGATGGTGCGGTCGAGGAACCGCACGGCGGTGCGGACCGTCGCGCGCAGCCGCGCCCAGTCGATGCCCTCTCCGGAGTCCCCGGACAGGTGGGCGGCCAGGTTGATCGAGCCGAGGTTGCAGACCGCGGTCTCGGCGTCGCTGGTGACCTCGAGGATCTCGGTGCAGAGGTTCGACAGATGGATGACGTTTTCCGGCCTGGCCGTCTGGTTGGAGGTCCGGTTGGCCGCGTCCTTGAAGGTCATCCAGCCGTTGCCGGTCTGGGCGAGCGTACGCATCATCCGGCCGTACAGGGTGCGGGCGGGGAGCTGCGCGGTGAACCGGCCCTCGGCCTCGGCGGCCCGGTAGGCGTCGTCGAACGCGGCGCCGTACAGGTCGGTGAGGTGCGGGACCTCCTTGGGGTCGAACAGTGACCACACGCCGTCGGCCTCGACCCGGCGCATGAACTCGTCGGGGATCCAGTTGGCCAGGTTCAGGTTGTGCGTGCGGCGGGCCTCCTCGCCGGTGTTGTCGCGCAGTTCGAGGAACTCCTCGATGTCGGCGTGCCAGGGCTCCAGGTAGACGCAGGCCGCGCCCTTGCGGCGGCCGCCCTGGTTGACCGCGGCGACGCTTGCGTCCAGGGTGCGCAGCCAGGGCACGATGCCGTTGGAATGGCCGTTGGTACCGCGGATCAGCGAGCCCCGCGAGCGGATCCGGCTCCAGGCGATCCCGATGCCCCCGGCGTACTTCGACAGCCGCGCGACCTGCCCGTAGCGCTCGTAGATGGCCTCCAGCTCGTCGCGGGGCGAGTCGAGCAGGAAGCACGAGGAGAGCTGGGGCCTGCGCGAGCCGGAGTTGAACAGCGTGGGCGAACTGGGCAGGTAGGACAGGGTGGCCATGAGCGCGTACAACTCGGCGGCCTCCTCGACGGTCTCGGACAGGCCGCAGGCCACCCGGAGGAAGAAGTGCTGCGGGCGCTCCAGCACCTTGCGGGTGCGCGGGTGACGCAGCAGGTAGCGGTCGTAGACGGTACGCAGCCCGAAGTACTCGAATCTGGCGTCGGCGTCCGGCTCGATGAGCGCGTCCAGGACCCCGGCGTGGGCGGCCACGAACTCCGCGAGCCCGTCGGCGATCAGCCCCGCCTCGTGCGTCGCGGCGACCGACTCGGAGAAGTCGCGGACGCCGTGCTCGGCGGCCTCGTCGGCGATCAGCTCGGCCAGCAGCGCGGCGGCGACCCTGGAGTTCTCGGGGTCGGTGATCACCCGGGCCGCCGCCTCGTCGATGGCCAGCCTGCGATCGACCGGCGCGTTCCCGGCGTTCTCCGCCACGGTTCCCGCCGCGATCCCTGCTGCGGTCTCTGCCAAGGCCTGTGTCACGTGGTGTTCCTCGCTCGCTCTGACTTCCCCGTACGGCTCCGCCGGAGGGGCACGCGTCCGCGAGCGATCCCGGGCACGCCGGACCGCCTCGTTCCGCGGGCCCTCCCACGAGGCCCTGGACAATCACGTCACCGGCAGGTCTTCGGACTCACGGGCGCCCTGCGCATGCCTACCGGCCGTCGCTTCCCGGGCATGGTTCACCCAGTGCTCACATGACGGCTTTCGTTCCCGTTCACCGCTGCGGGGCAGTCCCGGAATCTCACCGGGTTCCCTCTTGCCTCGCCCCTCCCGGGGCGAACCAGCAACGAGCAGGATCCTACATCTAGGGGCGTCTGACGCAACTACCCCAACAAGTTGTGTCGGAGGACTTCAGTAGCCCGAGCTCGTGAAGCACCCCGCGGGTGCGGGCCGTCTCGGTGAAGAGCCACTGGCGGAAGTCGTCGCCGCTGAGGTAGACCCGGCTCCATCCATTGGCCGCACACAGGGCGCGCCAGCGCGGCGCGGCGTCGATCCTGTCACACAGGGCGATCGCGGCGTCCCGGTCCGTCTGGCTCATGCCCTTGGGTCCCAGCAGGCCGCACCAGTCGCTGTACTCCAGCCGGACCTCGACCTCCAGGAGCGTCGGCGCGTCGATCCCGTCGAGCCGGCTGCCCGAGGAGACCACCAAGGGACGCAGGCGGCCCGCGGTGATCTCGGGCCGCAGGGCGCGGGCCGACCCCAGCAGGGCCGCCACCCGTCCGACCTGGAGTGCCTCGGCGGCATCCTCGGCGCCGAGGAACCCCGCGTACTCCAGCAACCGGGCGTCCACCCCGAGGCACTTGCCGATCATGCCGTAGAGCACGTGGTCGGAACCGCCCTCCGGCCGGCCGCCGACCGTCAGCACCGCCGGGTTGCGGCGCAGCTCCGCGGCGAAGTCCTCGAAGGTGCGCAGGCGGGAGTCCGAGGGGACGACCAGGACCGTCCAGTCGCCGACCAGGCGGGCGAGAGGGGTGGCGGCGTCCACCACCGCGGCGGTGTTGGCGATCTCCGCGGCCGTCACCATCGGCATCGCGGTGACGAGCAGCGTGCCCTCGTGCGTGAACGAGCCGCGTACGGCGCCGAACGCGTCACGCGGGATGGAACCCAGGGCTCCCGGCCGCCCGACGGCCATGGCGGAGCGCGCCAGTCCCGACAGGACCAGGACGGAGGCGAGCCTGCCCGCGATGCCGTCCCAGCCGTGGCCGTCGGCGGTGGGTTCGAGGATGCTCAGGCGGCCCACGGCCGATTCGGCGGAATCACCGTTCAGGTCGCAGCCCGCGACGACCATGGCACCCGCCACCAGCGCGAAAAACCTCCTACGGCGCATAAGCGCCCCTTCCCCCAAGAACCCCCTATACCATAGGTTACCCTCTTATCACTATCTGTTACAGACCGGGGCGGCCACCACCGGCGGCCGCCCCGGGAGCCGTCTCATTCCACCGTGACGCTCTTGGCCAGGTTGCGGGGCTTGTCGACGTCCCGCCCCAGTGCCACGGCGGCATGGTAGGCGAAGAGCTGAAGCGGGATCGACAGCAGGATCGGGTCCAGCTCGGTCTCGTTCCTGGGCACCACGACGCAGTCGTCGGCCAGCTTGGGGCCGGTCGTGCGGTGACCGACCATGAGCACCCGGCCGCCCCGGGCGCGGATCTCACCCAGCGTGGTGAGGTTCTTGTCCAGCAGCTCGTCGTCGGGGACGATCGCCACGGTCGGCATGTCCGGGCCGATCAGCGCCAGCGGCCCGTGCTTGAGCTCGCTGGCCGGGTACGCCTCGGCGTGCACGTAGGAGATCTCCTTGAGCTTCTGCGCGCCCTCGCGGGCCACCGGATATCCCCGGACCCGGCCCACGAACATCATGCTCGGCGCCTCGGCGTACTTCTGCGCCAGCTCCTTGAGCCGCGGCTCCAGCGTCAGGATCTCCTTGATCTGGTCCGGCAGCCTCCGCAGGCCCTCGCAGATCCGGCGGCCGTCGGCGGGGGACAGGTCACGCACCCGGCCGAGGTGCAGCGCGAGCAGCGCGAAGGCCACGGCTGTCGAGGTGAACGCCTTCGTGCTCGCCACCGAGACCTCGGGCCCCGCGTGCAGGTAGAGGCCGCCGTCGCACTCACGGGCGATCGCGCTGCCCACGGTGTTGACGATGCCGAGCACCCGGCCGCCCTTGCGCTTGAGCTCCTGGACGGCGGCGAGGGTGTCGTAGGTCTCCCCCGACTGGCTGATCGCCACATACAGGGTGTCCGCCTCCACCACCGGGCTGCGGTAACGGAACTCGCTGGCCGGCTCCGCGTCGGCCGGGATGCGCGCCAGCTCCTCGATGAGCTGCGCGCCGATCTGGCCCGAGTAGTACGCGGAACCACAGCCGATGATCTTCACCCGGCGGAACGAGCGGGTCTCCCGCGCGTCCATGTTGAGGCCCCCCAGGTGGGCGATGTGGAAGCGGTCGTCCAGACGCCCGCGAAGCGTCCTGGCCACGGTGTCGGGCTGCTCGGAGATCTCCTTGAGCAGGTAGTGCTCGTAACCGCCCGTGTCGTAGTGCCCCGCCTCCCAGTCGACGGTCAGCGTCTCCTTGGCCGTCTCCCGCGCGTCGCTGGCGAAGGTGTTGAACCCGTCCGCCTTGAGCACGGCGATCTCGCCGTCCTCCAGGTGGACCACCTGGCGGGTGTAGCGGACCAGCGCGGCGACGTCCGACGCGGCGAACATCTCCTTCTCACCGATGCCCAGCACGATGGGGCTTCCGTTGCGGGCCACCACCACCTCGCCGGGGCGCTCAGAGTCGATCACCGCGATGCCGTACGTGCCGACGACCCGCTTGAGCGCGGTCCTGACGGCCTCCTCCAGGGAGTCGGCCTCCTTGACCGTACGGGCGATCAGGTGCGAGAGCACCTCGGTGTCTGTCTCCGACAGGAAGATCGCGCCGTCGGCCTCCAGCTTGGCGCGCAGCTCGTCGGCGTTCTCGATGATGCCGTTGTGCACGACGGCGATGCGCTCGTCGGCGGACAGATGAGGGTGGGCGTTGACGTCACTGGGCGCTCCGTGGGTGGCCCAGCGGGTGTGGCCGATGCCCAGCCCGCCCTTGAACCGCGCGGGCACGACCGCCGCCAGGTCGGCCACCCGGCCCTTGACCTTGCGCATCTTCAGACCCTTGTTGGAGACCACCACCCCGGCCGAGTCATAGCCCCGGTACTCAAGACGCTGCAGACCCTCCAGCAGGATGGGGGCCGCGTCCTTGGGCCCTACATAGGCCACGATTCCACACATATATAACCCGTTCCTTATCCATAGACGATCCGGCGCAGCTGGCGCAGGGAGAGTTCAGGTGCCGCGACACGGCGTACCGCCAGCTCGGCGGCCAGCCTGGGGAAGATCTCGTCATTGACCAGCCCTCTCCCCTTGAGCTCCCCGTGACGCCGCCTGACGAACTCCTCAAGAGGTTCGGAGAAGTAGGCCAGCACGTCGGCGACGACTCGCGCCGCTTCGCCCGGGCCGAGGGCGCTCGTCCGGGTCAGGTGAGTGATCAGATCCTCATAGGGATGCCGTGTCGTGGGCACAGAGCAGGACCATACGCATCCGGGAGAGAGCACACCAAGTTTTCTGCCCGATTCCGGGCAGGGAATCTCCACAATGCCGCAACCCCGCCACAACGCGCGACAGTCGGCAATCTCTGATAACTCTAAGTAGCCATCAGAGGGGGAGGAACCATCATGCGCCGCCTGCCGGGGATCACCGTCGTCGCCACTCTCGCCGTACTGGTCTCGGCCGTCCCAGCACAGGCGGCACACCCGGGGGATCAGGTGACACGGCCCCGGAAGCGCCCGGCATCCACCACGACCGCGACCTCCCCCGGCGCTGTCGCCGGCACGCCGCCATCGGCGGGAACGGGTGCGCGGTCCGGCAGGCAGGCCGCCTTCGCGAAGGCGGCGCGGACGTACGGGGTGCCGGAGAGCGTGCTGCTCGCGGTCTCCTACCTGGAGTCCCGCTGGGAGGGCCACCGCGGCCTGCCCAGCGTCTCCGCCGGCTACGGCCCGATGCATCTGGTCGACGGCCGGGCCAGGCCGGGCCGGCCGCACGGCGTCGGCGAGGACCCGCGCGGCGACGAGACCCGGCCGCGCGTGATCGCTCTTCCGCCCGTCGCGCCGGCCCCGCCCCAGGACACCCTGCGACGGGCCTCGGAACTGACCGGCCTGCCCCTCCGCCGACTGCGCGAGGACCCCTCCGCCAACATCATGGGCGGTGCCGCGCTGCTCGCCGACTACCGGCGCCGCACCGGCGGGAGCCCCGGCGCCGGCCCGGCGGGCTGGTACGACGCGGTGGCCCGCTATCCCGGCGTACCGGAAGAGGGCACCGTGGGAACGGAGGCGGCACGGTCCTTCGCCGACGAGGTCTACGCGACGATCCAGGCCGGTGCCGCGCGGGTGACCGACGACGGCGAACGGGTGGTGCTGCCCGCGACGCCGGGACTTTCCGCGCCGCGGGCGCCACTCCCCGAACCGCCCGTTCCGATGGCACAGCGCCGCGCGCACGGCCCCACCCCCACCCCCGCACCCGCGCCCGTCACGGACATCGTCGTGAAACCCGCGACGGAGCCTGCCACGAAGATCGCCGCCGTGCTCGCCGCGGCCCCCTCCCCCCTGCCCACGGCGAGACCCGCGGTGGCCCCCACAGCGAAACCCACAATGAAACCCACAATGAAACCCACAGCGAAACCCACGGCGGCCCTCGCGGCGGCTCCCGTCGCGGAAGTCACTGCGGGGGCCACCGCGAGGGCCATTGCGGGAACCACTGCGGGAACCACTGCGGGGCCCGACTGCCCGAGGAACGTCTCCTGCGAGTGGCTCCCCGCCGTCTACCGGCGGCTCAAGGGCGGCGGCTACGGCAACCACGACCGCTCCGACGGCCCTCGGAAGATCGACTACATCGTGATCCACGACGGCGAGACGAGCTACGACGCGATGACCCGCCTGGTCAAGGACCCCGAATACCTGAGCTGGCACTTCACCATCCGCTCCAGCGACGGCCACATCGCCCAGCACCTACGGGCCAGGGACATCGGCTGGCACGCCGGAAACTGGTACGTCAACTCCCGCTCCATCGGCCTGGAGCACGAGGGCTACCTGGCCAGGGGCGGATCCTGGTTCACCGAGGCGATGTACCGGGCCTCGGCCAGACTGGTACGCCACCTCGCGGCCAAGTACGACGTCCCTCTCGACCGGGCGCACATCCTGGGACACGACAACGTGCCGGGCACCACCCCGGAGACCGTGGGCGGCATGCACGACGACCCCGGCCCGTACTGGGACTGGAGCCACTACTTCGAACTGCTCGGCAGCCCGCTGCGCGCCTCCGGCGGTGACGCCGCGCGCTCGGTGCTGATCAAGCCCGACTACGGCACCAACAGCCCGAACTTCACCGGCTGTCCTGGAGGGTGCCGCAGCCTGGGCGCCTCCTCGGTCTGGCTGCACACCCGCCCCTCCCACACCGCGCCACTGGTCTCCGATATCGGCAAGCACCCCACCGGCGACTCCACGTACAGCGTCTACGACCACGCCGCCCGCGCCTCCAGCGGCCAGCGGTACGCGCTCGCCGAGCGCAGGGACGGCTGGACCGCGATCTGGTACCTCGGCCGGAAGGCGTGGTTCAGCGACCCCGCCGAGGCCCCCACCTCCCTGCCCGCGTCAGGTCCCCTGGTGACGCCCAGACCCGGCCGCTCCCCGATCAAGGTGTACGGCAGGGCCTATCCGAAGGCGCACGCCTACCCCGTGGGCGTCCCCGTGCAGCCCCTGACCCCGCTGCAGTACTCGATACCCGCCGGGCAGGTCTACAGCTCCGGCCCGACGACCCGTGCCTCGTACCTGCGGGCGGCCGCCTTCGATCCTGCCGAGCACCGCGTCGTCAAGGGCGAGATCCGCTACCGGCAGATCCAGTTCGGGCACCGGATCATGTTCGTCCGGGCCTCCGACGTCCAACCGGTCAGCAGGTGAAGATCTTCGTCAGACCCGCTCTCTGCGCGCATCCGCCCCGCGGAGGCGCTAGAGTTTTCACGTGCCCCGGATTCGTCCCCGGGGAGCACGCGGAAGTGGCTCAGTGGTAGAGCATCACCTTGCCAAGGTGAGGGTCGCGGGTTCGAATCCCGTCTTCCGCTCCGGCAGGTCCTTTCAGGATCTGGCTGGTGGAGTGGCCGAGAGGCGAGGCAACGGCCTGCAAAGCCGTCTACACGGGTTCAAATCCCGTCTCCACCTCAGCGCACGACCTACGGACCCCCCGGGATCCGGTAGGGTTGTGCGAGCGCCGAGGGGAAACCCGAAGCGAAATGCGGAAGTGGCTCAGTGGTAGAGCATCACCTTGCCAAGGTGAGGGTCGCGGGTTCGAATCCCGTCTTCCGCTCTGGTGGTACCCGAGGACGATTAGCTCAGCGGGAGAGCGCTTCCCTGACACGGAAGAGGTCACAGGTTCAATCCCTGTATCGTCCACCGAGAAATCCCAGGCCCTCGGCCTGGGATTTTCTGTTTCCCGGTGCCGTGCCACCCGCGCGAGCGACAGGAGCGAGGCCCCGGCGTCCGGATCCCGCACGGCCCGCGGGTCAACCGCCGGGTCCCACCTCGTTGTTCGGCGCACCGTCGCCGCTGGTCGGCAGATCGCCGCGCTCCACCGGGCCGGGCGGCGGCGAGGGCGTCCCGGAACCGTCCGGGATCGCCTGCCGCGCTCCGGCCACAGCCGCCTTCAGCGCGGCCCGGTCGACCTCACCGACGCGGCCGTTCAACCGGATGAGGTGATCGGCTCGGACCGCCGTGTACTCATGGCGGCCCCCGCCCGAGCGGTACCAGCCCACCTCGTCACGCTCGCACCTCACCGGCGCCGACGGCGGGTCCGCGTCCATCAGCGGTGTGTCCGCGCACCGGGCGTCGCCGAACGTGCCGCGGTCGACCCTCAGCTGAACGCGCGCGCTCCCGGAGAAGTAGAAGGCTCCGAACCCGTCGTCCCCGATCACGCCGACCGACTGCTCGGCCAGCCGGTACCCCGGCAGATCCAGTGCGTAGATCAGCTCCGGAGCCGCTCCCTGCCGCCGCGCCTGATCCAGCACGCTCTGGCCGAGCGACGCCTCGGAACCGCAGCCGGACACCACCAGCCCGAGGACCGCGACGGAAACGAACCGTTCCTTCATTTTGATCACTTTGTCGTACCCGGTCCCCCTCCGACAACCTCGGCCTCGCGAGGTCCGCCGGAGCGCCTGGGAAAGGCCCTCCCCACCTGCTCTCACCCGGACTTCCCCGGCCGAACCCCGCCTGACGCGACCTCGGGTCCGGAACAATCATCACGATCACCTTTTTGGCCCGCGTCACTGGCGGGCAAAGAGGCACCAAAAGAGGCACCATGGGAGGACGCATAACCTGAAACACCGTTAATCGCTATGCTTTTGAAACGTGGCAAAGGGGGCGAGCCTGTGCAGCGCGTGGTAGTCGATCCTGAGGTGCCGAGGGACATCGCCGAACTCCTCCGTCGTAACGGGCCCCTGCTCTATCGCCTTCGCACCGGACGTGTCCCGAGGGGGGACGACGATCCCCGGGTTCCGGGAGTGCTCGTAGGGCTCTTCGGCGGCTCGGCGGCGGTCGCGGCGGCCGGATTGGCACTCGGCGCCGTCCCGATCCCGACGTCCGCGGCCGTGCTCACCCTGCTGGTCGGTTTCTACCTCCTCATCCTCACAGTGATCTACCTCGCCAGGAAGCCCTCACCCGCCGACTCCATCGAGCGGGTCCTGTACCAGCACTCCCTGCAGTGGCAGGGGCACTTCCTGATCCTGGAGGACTTCGACCACGACGCCAGAAACCTGCTCGGCCGGGTCCAGCGGGCGATCGACTTCATCGTGTGCTCCCGGGTCAACGCCATGGGCATGCTCGACAGCGTGCGCAACTCGGTGATGCTCCCCGCCGAGGAGTGGGAGATCGCCCGGCTGCTGACCAAGCTCTCCGCACTGCGGGCCAGGCACCGCCACCTGGCCAGGGGCGGCAGGAGCCCCGAGGTGATCGCGGCCATGGCGCCGCTGGAGCGTGCCCTGGCCGCCAGCGAGGCCGCCGTGCTCGCGCGGGTGGAGGCACTGGAACGCTACGCCCGGCACGTGTCCGACGCCGAGCGCGCCCTGCTCTCCCATGGACAGATCGAGGCCCTGCGAGCTCACCTGCCCGAGTACGAGCAGCTCGTCGCCGAGACCGGCGCGGCCAGGTTCTCCGCACCGGAGATCGGGCATCTCAGCGATGACGCCGACATGCTCCGGCGGGCGCTCCGCGAGAGCGTACGCTCGGCGCACGAGGCGTTCCGCCATCTCGACCGATGATGTGAGAACCTGACCGGATGGAGGGGCGAGCCTGTGCGGCGAGTGGTGGTCGATCCCGAGGTGCCCGCCCGGACCGCCGATCTCTTCCGCCAGCACGCATCGATGTTGTCGCGCATCCGCGCCGGCTGGAGCCCCGAGCCCGCTGAGCCCGCCTCCCGGCTGCCCGTCCGTTTCCTGTGGTCCGGAGGGGCGATGTCGGCGCTCCTGCTGGCCTGCCTGCTCTTCCTCGCGGATGCCGGGCAGCTGTTCTTCTTCGTGCTCGCCCTGCTCGCCCTCGTGGTCCTCGTCGGTTTCCTCACCGCCCGCGAGCCGCTGGAGCTGGAGGCGATCGAGCACGACCTGTATCGCGAGGCCCGCTGGTACGAGGGCCGCTACCTGCTGCCCGCCGAGGACTTCGACTACAACGCCGGCCAGCTGCTCGAACGGGCCCAGCAGGCGATCGACTTCATCCTGCGCTCCCGGGTCAACGCCATGGGCATGCTCGACGACGTGCGCAACGCGGTGATGCTCCCCTCGCAGGAATGGGAGATCGCCCAGCTGCTGACCAAGCTCTCCGCACTGCGCAACGAGCATCACGAGTTCGCGTACGGCGGCAGCACGCCGGAGGTGGCCGCGGCCATGGCGCCGCTGGAGCGTGCCCTGGCCGCCAGCGAGGCCGCCGTGCTCGCGCGGGTGGAGGCCCTGGAACGCTACGCGGGCCACGTGTCCGACGCCGAGCGGGCGCTACGCGCCCACGAACAGATCGAGATACTCCGCTCACGGCTTCCCCGCTATGAGGAACTCCTGGCGGAGTCGGGCGCGGACGCCTTCGCCGTACCGGAGATAGGGAAGCTGACCGAGGACGCCGGCCACCTGGAGCAGGCGCTGCGCGACAGTGTCCGTTCGGCGCACGAGGCCTTCCGCCACCTCGACGGCTCTGCCGCCGACGGGGCCGCCGACAGCGCCGCCAACGGGGCCGCCAACGGGGCCGCCAACGGGGCCGCCGGCCCCTCGACCGCTCCGAGCGGGCCTGTCCATCCCCCGAACTCCGGGAACTCCGGAGAGGAACCTTCGGCTCCCTGAAGACGGATCTTCCCTCCCCGGGCGGACCGGCCCTTGTCATGCACCGCGAAGAAGACGAGGATAGCTCGCGTTCTTTGGAGGTAGCATGCGGATCCGCCTGGACACAACCCTCGGCGTGGTCGTGCTGGTCGACGTGTTACGGGTTTTCCTGCCCTCGTTGATCACGCTCTTCGGCCGGGCGGGAAGCACTCCCGCGGAGATGATGGGCCTGTACGCCCTCTCCTGGTTCGTCCTGGCCTTCCTGACCGTCCCGCTGGCCAGGCTCGTCCAGCCGCGGCTGATCGCCCTCGGTGCCGGATGCCTGCTGCTCCTGGCCCGGCTGGCGCTCCAGCTGACCGGGGGCGGGGACCCGCAGCTGTACGTGGCCAGCCTCGGCCTGCTGGCCGGCCTGGTCTGGCTGGTGGCGACCGCGATGGGCGGCCGGGACGCCCGGCCCGTGATGGCCGGGGTGATCGCCGGCCTGGCGGCCTCCACGGTGATCCACGCGGCGCTGGACGGCATCGACCTGATGTGGCGGCCTGGAGCGATCCCGTGGGCACTGCTGGCTGTGGAACTCGGACTCTTCGGCCTGTTCCTGATCCGGGCGGAACTCCCGGACGAGGAGTACTCCGGTGCCCCCCGCGCCTGGCTGGCCATCGGCCCCGCCCTGCTGCTCTGGGGTCTCTACACGGGCAACACCGCGCACGCCCAGGCGGCGACCGTATCCGCCCAGCAGGCCGCCGCCGTGATCGTGGCGGCGTTCGCGGTGGTGTCGGCGGCGCCCGCCGCGCTGCCGGTGCTGCGCCGCCCGCTCCCGCCCGCCATCGCCCTGGTGGCCTCGGCGGTGGCGTTCACCCTGGGCAGGGCCACCGTGGACGGCGTCCACGGTGTGGCACCCGGCTGGACGATCGCCGCGCAGATCATCGGCCAGCTCGCGCTCGGCGCCTGTCTGGCGCACGCCGCGACGACCTTCGGCCCGGACAGGGCGGCGCGGCGGGGCCTGGCCGTGGCAGGAGGCATGCTGCTGTTCGTCGTGTTCGTCTTCGGTTACTACGCCGCCTACGACCTCTACCTTTCCAACCAGTGGGTGCCGGTCGGCGCGGCGCTCGTCGTCGCGGTCCTGGGTCTGGCGGGCGGCACGGGTCTGCCGCGCCGCTCCTACGACCGACGGTTCGCGGCGACCACCGTGGCCGCGGTCGCGCTGGTGGCGGCCGTGCCCCTCTGGCAGGGGGAGCGGCCTCGCTGGGAGGCACCGCGTGACGGGCTGCGGGTCGCGGCCTACAACATCAGGATGGGGTACGGCGAGTCCGGCAGGCTCTCCCTGGAGCAGCAGGCCGACGCGCTCAGGGAGTTGCGGCCGCACGTGGTGGTGCTGAGCGAGGCCGACCGGGGCTGGCTGCTCAACGGCGGCCACGACGGGGTGCGGCTGATCGCCGAGCGGCTGGGCATGCACTACATCTGGGCCCCGGCGACCGACGAGGTGTGGGGCGACGCCCTGCTCACCACGCTGCCGATCACCTCGATAAGGAACCACGTGCTGGTCCAGGGCGGACCGACCGGCGCGCAGGCGCTGGAGGTCGGGCTGCGCTGGCAGGGCGGGGACATCACCGTGATCGGCACCCACCTGCAGCCTCCGCCGGGCTGGCGCGAGCTCGACCAGGTCGAGCAGCTCGGCGGGATCGTCAGGGAGGCCTCCAGGGGCGGCGCCCCGGTGATCGTGGCCGGCGACCTCAACCTTCAGCCCGGGGACCGGGCCTGGGAGGTGCTGACCGGCGCGGGCCTGACCGACCCCCTCGCCCCGGCCAGGCCGTTCAACACCGTTCCGTCCCGGGGACACTCGGTCGAGCAGATCGACCATGTGCTCGTCACCCCGGGTTTCACCGGAAAGGACCAGGTCAACCCCGATGTCCCACATTCCGACCACCGCCCGATAGCGGTCACCCTGGTCGCCGGGCCTTGATCAGGTTCCGCTGGGTAGTGTCGGGTGCATGACAGGACGACCTGTACTGATCTTCGACGGCGACTGCGCTTTCTGCACGACGAGCGTCAGGTTCGCCGAGCGCCACATCGGGGTTCGCGCCCTGGTCGTCCCCTGGCAGTTCACCGACCTTCCGGCGCTGGGCGTGACACGCGAACGGGCCGAGCGCGAGGTGCTCTGGGTCCAGGACGGCGGTGTGCACGGCGGGGCGCAGGCGGTGGCCATGCTGCTGATCGCCGCCGGTCTCCCGTGGAGCCCGCTGGGGTTCGCGCTGCGGGTCCCGCCGTTGCGCTGGGCGGCCCAGGGGCTCTATCGCCTGATCGCCGGCAACCGGCACCGCCTGCCCGGCGGCACCCCCGCCTGCGCCCTGCCTCCGGACCGCCGATGAAGGGCGTCCTGCTCACCGGGTTCGAGCCGCTCGACGGCGGCGGCAACCCGTCGTGGGAGGCGATCGCCCTGGTGCCCGGGGTGCGGACCGCGCTGCTCCCCTGCCGGTTCGGCGAGATGCTCGAGCAGTTGCGCGCGGCGGTGGCCGAGCACGATCCGGCGGTGGTCGTGTGCGTCGGGCAGGCCAGAGGACGGCCGGACGTGACCGTGGAGCGGGTGGCCGTCAACCTCGACGACGCGTGCGTCCCGGACGGCTCCGGGCGGCAGCCGATCGACGAGCCGGTGGTACGCGGCGGCCCTGCCGCCTACTTCGCCACGCTGCCGGTGAAGGCGTGCGTGGCTGCGGCGCGGGCGGTCGGGGTGCCCGCGAGCGTCTCGCAGAGCGCCGGCACGTTCCTGTGCAACCACCTCTTCTACGGCCTGATGCACCTGATCGCCACCGAGCGGCCGGGGGTCCGCGGAGGTTTCGTGCACCTGCCGTACAGCCCCGAGCAGGTCCTCGGCGAGGCCAGGCCCTCCATGCCCGTCTCGGTGTCCGCCCAGGCGCTCACGGCGATCGTGACCACCGCCGTCTCCGTCTCGCTGGGCGGTGATCTCCGCCTGGTCGGTGGCTCCCTGCACTGACCGAGCGCCCCGCGTCGGGGCCGTCCGCTCCTTTCGTCCCCGTTCCGAGGGGAAGGCGGCCCGCCGCTCAGAGCGGCACGCCGTACACCACCCGGCGGCCCGCGAACTCGGTCACGCTCCACAGCGTCTTCTTGTCGCGGACGCAGGTGAGGTCCTCAGGCCCCACCGGGTAGGGCCGTCTGCGCACCGTGTCGCCGACCACGACCAGGGTGCCGTTCCCCGCGGCGCCCGCGGTCTGGCTGAGGTACCAGGTGCCGTTGTAGGAGAGCGCGCCCTGGACCTTGCTCACGGGGAGCGCGTAGGCGTCCACGGCCTGGACGACGCCGCCGGCGGGGGCGTTCGGTGCCCCCTGCGCGGTCAGCGACCAGCGGGCCACCCGTCCGACCGTGCCCGCCGTGTCGACGTACTCGCCACAGATCAGGGTGTGGGGGGTGGTGCTGCGGTCGACGGCGGTGTAGGAGAAGCGCACCGTGCCGCTGGTGGTGGTCCAGGCGTCGGTCTGCGGCATCACGTACCGGTAGCCGAACGCCTCGTACCTGCCGTCCTTCCTGCCGATCTCGGCCGTGCCCTCCCCGTTGACCTCGAAGATCTGCCGGGTGTCGAACACCCGCAGGCCCCGCGTGGTGTCGGCGACGTACAGCAGGCCGCCGTACCAGGCGACGCCGCCGGCGTGGATGTTGATCGGCGCGATGTTCCCGTCGGCGGCGACCCGCACCAGCAGGACGTGCCGGTAGCGGAGCGTCGCGGTGTTCAGGAAGGTCAGGCGCACGCCCCGCTCGGCCCCCGACGTCGGCGAGTGGTACCAGCTCACCACGAACGTGTTCCCGCCGATCCCGGCGTCGGAGGCGGAGGTCAGGCCCTGGGGGTACCACTCCCTGGTGACGTTGTCGTCCGCGTTGAAGCAGTACCAGTCAACGGGTTTGGGAGTCATCTTGGCGAACGCCCCGGCACCGGTCGATCCCTTTCTGGCCGCGACGCGATTGGCCTTGGCCAGCACGGTGTCGAGGGAGGCCCGTTGGAGTTCCTTCTCCAGGACCTTGATCCCGGCCACGAGGCCGCCGGCGTCCCGTTTCAACCCGAACGGCTCCGCCGGTGCGGCCTTCATCTGACTCATGTGGGGGTCTCCTTGTCCGGTCTCGCCAGGATCGGCGGATCAAGATACGGAGTTCATGAGTATGCCTTTACTCAAATCCCTTTTGTAGTTAAAAGGGCCAGGTGTGGACGGGCTCCCCGGTCCGTGACAGTTCCCGGTACCGGCTCACCAGGCGCGCCCGCGCCGCCTGGTCGCCCCCCATGCCCGCCAGCGCCTTCCGCTGCCAGATCGCACCGGTACGGCGGCGCGTGACGCGTTCCCGCACGATGTCCAGCGCCCACCGGATCTCGCCCGGCTCCACGCCCATCCTTTCGAGACCGGCCTCGGCGACCGGCAGCAGGTCCAGGGCGAGCCGCCAGGCCGGGACCTCCTCGCGCAGGCCGGGCCAGCTCAGCGGCGCGTCCAGGCCGTGGATCGCGCCTCGGTAGAAGTTGCGGTAGGCCCCGGCGAAGGGGAACTCCTCCACCGGATGGAGGGCCAGGGCCGCGGTCAGCCCGAGCAGGAACGCGCTGTTGGCCGCCATGTCCGCCGCGCTCGGCCCCGCGGGCAGAGCGCGCATCTCCACCCGAAGATGGCCGCCGCCGACCGGGTCGTAGACCGGCCGGTTCCACTGCCACACGGTGCCCTGGTGGAGCCGGAGCTCGGCCAGTTTCGGGACGCCGCCCTCGGGCACCTCCTCCGGTGCCGAGCTCATCGGCAGCACCGGTTCGTAGTCGCGGACGCATGTCTCGAACAGTTCCTCGACGCTCCGCGCCCAGCAGGAGCCGAACGCCACCCGCCGGACCCTGCGGTCGAGCCGCTCGACGTCCCGGTCGTCGGCGGCCTCCTCGAACAGCGCGATCCTCGTCTCCTCCCAGAGCTGCCTGCCCAGGAAGGCGGGTGAGTTGCCACTGACCGCGAGGACCGGGCCGATGGCCAGCTGGGCGGCGTTGTAGACGCGGGCGAAGTCGGCGGGAGGCGTGCGGAGATGGACCTGCCAGGAGGTGTTGGCGCTCTCCAGGATCACCCCCTTGACCTCCAGCTCCAGCAGCTCGACCCCCTCGATGCGCACCCGGAACGGCTCCGTGCGCAGCCGTCGCATGCCCCTGGCCAGCGCTCGGTAGCGACCCTCACAGCTCAGCGCCTCGTGGGTGAAGTCGAACTCGCTCAGTGAGGGCAGGATCCCGATCATCACGACCTGCCCGCCCTGCGTCTCGGCCGCCGTGTCCACCACGGCCATGATCTCCCGCATCTCGCGCATCATGGCGGTGAACGGCCGCCCGGCGATCGGCAGCGGGGTCAGGTTGGCCTCCAGGTTGAACCTGCCCAGCTCCAGCGTGAGCCGGTCGTCGGCGGCGACCGCCTGCACCTCCTGGTTGCGGGGCAGCGGGCGGCCGTCGGGCGTTATGAGGAACATCTCCAGCTCAGCCCCGATCGTCACGGGACCGGCCCCGAAACCGGGCCGCGCGAGCACCTCACGGAGAGTGCCGAGCTGCTCCGCCAATCTCTCCCCGAAGCGGATGAACTCCACCTCGGAGTAACGGTCCTTGTCGACTTTCTGCCCCATCACACCGTCCGATCAGTTGGTCCTCGTGCTCCCCCCTCTCTCCCAGCTTGCGCCTTCTAATCAGGGCTTTCGTCACAGCCCTCCACAGACGAGGACGCGCGGCACGTCCGGGGCCCCTTGCCGCGTCTCCCCTGGCTTCCCACGATGCCTCGCGGGCGCCGGGAAGGGAACGGCGGCCGGGGCCTGATTGAGTAGTGTCAGGTTCGACTGGGGCCGAGAGGCGGCGGCCGGTGGCCGGAAGAGAGTGTGCACGGGTGCGAGCGGTGATCTTCGACGACTTTGGAGCCGAGCTTGAGGTTCGGGAGGTGCCCGCCCCCGAGCCCCCGCCCGGCGGAGCGGTGATCCGGGTGGAGGCCACCGGGCTCTGCCGGAGCGACTGGCACGGCTGGCAGGGCCACGACCCGGACATCCGGGTCCTTCCCCACGTGCCGGGTCACGAGCTTGCCGGGGTGGTCGAGACGGTGGGCGCGGGCGTCGCCTCGTGGCGGCCCGGCGACCGGGTGACCGTCCCGTTCGTCTGCGCCTGCGGTTCCTGCGCGGCGTGTGCGGCCGGCGAGCAGCAGGTCTGCGAGCGTCAGACCCAGCCGGGGTTCACCCACTGGGGTTCCTTCGCCGAGTACGTGGCGATCGATCACGCGGACGTGAACCTGGTGCGGCTCCCCGAGGAGATGGGCTTCGGCACCGCCGCGAGCCTGGGCTGCCGCTTCGCCACCGCCTACCGGGCCGTGAACGCCGTGGGCCAGGTGCGGCCCGGCGAGTGGGTGGCCGTGCACGGCTGCGGCGGTGTGGGCCTGTCCGCCATCATGATCGCGGCCGCGGCCGGGGCCAGGGTGATCGCCGTGGACGTCTCCGCGGGCGCCCTGGAGATGGCCGGCGCGTTCGGCGCCACCGCCTGCGTCAATGCCGCCCCGGCCGAGGCCGACGTCCCCGCCCGGGTCGTGGAGCTCACCTCGGGGGGCGCCCACGTCTCCATCGACGCGCTCGGCAGCCCCGGGACATGCGCGACGTCGATCGAGAGCCTGCGCCGCCGGGGACGCCACGTCCAGATCGGCCTGCTGCCGGGGCTCACCGCGCTCCCGATGGGCCGGGTGATCGGCTACGAGCTCGAACTTCTCGGTAGCCACGGCATGGCCGCACGCGCCTACCCGGCGATGCTGGCGGCCGTCGCCGACGGCACCCTCCGCCCGGACGCACTGGTCACCCGTTCCATCGGCCTCCAGGAGGCGGGAGGCGCGCTCGCCTCGATCGGATCCGTCCCCGGCGTCACAATGATCATTCCGTCCCTGCGCTGACGGCGCGGGCCGCAAGCCAAAAGAGAACACGTTTCAGTTTTTTGTTGACCAAAACCTGGACACGTGTCTAGTTTGAGGGTCCCGGTTCGGCGAAGGACACGACGTGACAGTGCTGCCCGACCGGCGCACCCGGCCGCGCCACAACTGATTCACAGGTTACTTCCAAGAGGCCGCCCCCAGACTGTGCGCACTCAACAGAAGGAGAACCTGTGAAGATCGCACTGGTCACCGGGGCCGGGCGGGGCATCGGCCGGGAGATCGCCCGGCAGCTCGCCGAGCGCGGGATGACCGTGTTCGCCGGGGTCCGCGACGAGAGCCACGCTCCCGAGGGCACCCGTCCCGTACTGCTCGACGTCACCGACCCGGCGGCGGCCGCGAGCGCGGCCAAGATCGTCGGTGAGGGGTTCGGGCGGCTGGACGTACTGGTCAACAATGCCGCGACCTGCGGTGACTTCGGCGTGGCCCCGGCGGAGGTGACCGCCGAGCACATGCGGGTCACCTACGAGGTGGGCGTCTTCGGGGTCGTCACCGTCACCCACGCGATGATCCCGCTGCTGCGGGCGTCCGGCGAGGCCAGGATCGTCAACATGACGACCCAGCTGGCCTCGGTCGGCCTCACCTCCGCCGGGGACGACCTCAACGTCGCGTGGCCGATGCTGGCCTACAACTCGGCCAAGAGCGCGCTCAACGCGCTCACCGTGCTCTACGCCAACGAGCTGCGCGGGTCCGGGATCCTGGTCAACGCCGTCGATCCCGGCCACTGCGCCACCGACCTGACCGGCCACACCGGAACCCGTACGGCGGCCGAGGGCGCGGCGGTGGCCGTACGGATGGCGACCCTCGGCGACGACGGCCCGACCGGCACGTTCAGCTCGCAGGAGGGTCCCATCCCCTGGTAGACGGACCCACCGATGGCGACGGCCGGGGAGAGCACCGGCCGTCGCCGGCCGGGTGAAACCCGGGTCTCCGGCAAAAGCGGCACACACCATCAATGGCCGGCCTGTCCTTTCATTCAATGAGGCCTGATAAAAAGTCCTCCTCCCCGAAGAACAGGACGCAGCGCAACGACCAGCCAAAACGGGGCAGCCACAGAGCTTTAAATGCTCATATAAACGGTTAAGGCGGTGATAGCGTCGTTAACCATGCGTCCAGAAGACCTCGCCCTGCTCAACGTGCCCGGCAGCGTCACCCTCCATGGCGATCTCCTTCTCGTCGACGTGGCCCGGCCCGATCTGGAGGCCGACGCCTACTCCGGGAGCCTGTGGCGGGTGCCGCAGGACGGCCCGCCCGTCCGGTTCACCTTCGGCGAGCGCGACAGCGCGCCGCGCATCTCCCCCGACGGCGCCTGGGTCGCCTTCCTGCGCGCCGGCGACGGCAGCCCTCAACTGCACGTGATGCCCACCGGCGGCGGTGAGGGCCGACCGGTCACCGACCTGCCACTGGGCGCGGGCGTCCCGGTCTGGGCACCGGACTCGCGCCGGATCGCGTTCGTCGCCCGGGTCGCCGAACCGGGCCGGTACGGCACCGAGGAGGGCGTGGGCGCCGAGGCCGAGGCACCGCGCCGGATCACCGGACTCCGCTACCGGACCGAGGGAATCGGCTTCACCCTCGACCGGCGGCAGAGCCTGTTCGTGGTCAACGCCCTCGCGGACATCCCGGTGCCGGTACGGCTGACCGAGGGACCCTACGACGTCGAGTCCCCCTGCTGGACACCGGACGGCGAGCACGTGCTGATCTCGGCCCCCCGCGACCTCGACGGTGAGAGCCTGCACACGGACGTGTACGCCGTCCCGGCCGGCGGGGGCGCCCCGATCCTCGCGGTGCGCAGCGACGGCTCCGCCGAGCATCCCGTCGCCCTGCCCGGTGGGAAGGTGATCTACCTCGGCACGGAGTTCTCCGGACTCGACGCGGTGGCCCGCAACGTCGGCCTCTACCACGCGCCACTGCGGATCGCCGGCGAGACAGTGGCCGGGACGGCGGCCGGGACGGCGGCCGGGACCCGGCTGACCGAGGAGGAGTCGGTGGACTGCGAGCCACTGCCTCCCGTACCGCTGCGGGACGGCGTCCTGGTCGCGGTGCGGGTGCGCGGCGCGGTCGAGCTGCGGCTGGTCCCCTCCGGCGCCCTCGACACGCCGCTGGAGAAACTCGTCCCGATCCTGGGCGAGCGGGCGGGCGTCAGGTCCTTCACCTCCTGCGGCGAGCAGGTGGTCGCGGTGGTGTCCACCCCCGCGAGCCCCGGCGAGGTGGTCACCCCTGACGGGCCGCTGACGGACTTCTCCGGCACCCTCGCCGGGATCAGCCCGCTGCTGGAGATCACCGCCGTCTCCGCCGACGGCTACCCGGTCCACGGCTGGCTGGCCCTGCCCGAGGGCGAAGGCCCGCATCCCGTTCTGCTGAACGTGCACGGCGGCCCGTTCCACCAGCACGGATGGGCCTTCCTGGACGAGACCCAGGTCTACGCGGGCGCCGGGTACGCGGTGGTCCTGCCGAACCCGCGCGGCTCCTCCGGATACGGACAGGCGCACGGCCGGTCGGTGATCGGCGCGCTGGGCACCGTGGACGCCGACGACGTGCTGGCCCTGCTCGACGCCGCGCTGGAGCGACCCGAGTGCGACGCCGGACGGGTGGGCGTGATGGGCGGCTCCTACGGCGGTTTCATGACGAGCTGGCTGGCCGCCCGGCACGGGGACCGGTTCCGAGCCGCCTGGAGCGAGCGTGCGGTCAACGCCTGGGACTCCTTCACCGGCTCCTCCGACATCGGCTGGTTCTTCGCCGAGGCCTACTGCGGTCCCGACATCGAGACACAGCGCGCGATGAGCCCGCTCTACCACGCCGATCGGATCACGCTGCCGTTCGCCGTGGTCCACTCCGAGGAGGACATCCGCTGCCCGGTCGAGCAGGCACAGCGGATGTTCGTCGCGCTGCGCCGCAACGGCACCCCCGCCGAGTTCCTGCTCTTCCCCGGCGAGGGACACGAGCTCAGCCGCGGCGGGCGCCCGAAGCACCGCCTGCAGCGCTTCGAGGCGGTGCTGGAGTGGTGGTCTCGCCACCTGTCCTGACCGGACTGCTCCCCGGCGATGAGACGCCGGGGATTTCCGCCGCGCCGTTCCTCCCATGTCGAATGCCCGGTACGGCAACAAAGCGGGCGCGGTGCGCGTCCAACGGACCATGAAACATTCCATCGGCGCCGGACTGCTCGCCGCCACCTCGGCGCTGGCCATGCTGGCGGCCGCGACCGCGTGCGCCCCGCCCGCCTCCCGCCCCCGGGGCGCCGCCCCGGC